>DATCZH010000075.1:0-4373 GCA_036526015.1 Sulfuricaulis sp. | reverse complement strand
TTTGGGCTTGATGGAGAGTTCAGGTGAATTGAGCTGGATGGATTTGTCTGCCTTTATCACGGCCACCGGCAGACTGCCCTTTGGAAAGGTTTCCTGGAAACGCTCATAAGTGAATTCATCCGTCAGCAGGGTCTTCTGGAAGGTCCAGCCGTGATACCAGTTGGACATCAGCTCCTCATACCAGGCGCGCTCGGTGGGCATGATCAGGCCGCGCATGGTGCGTGACAGGCGCTGGGGATCAGGCTCCTCTACCGACGTGTCTGGCAACTGGAATACATGGTTGCGCCCCATCTCAGCAGCGAAATGTTTGCAGACCAAGGCGTTGTAGGCGTCATTGTCCGTGGCCGCTAACAGATAGCCATAATCATTAAACTCCAATTTCTCTTCCGAGGCTTCCGAGAGTATCTGTCCGTAATATACCTTGATTCCGGCAAGACGTGCCGCGCGCAAGCGTTGCCACACGCTGTCAACTATCATGACCGGTATCTCCTTTTCACTGAGCGCTTGGGCGAAACTGATCGTCCAAGGCGAAGCGCCGACGATCAGCACGCCATTCGTGCTCTGGGCGCTGAGATCGAGCGTGCGGCTGAGCCAGCCCATACTGAGCCCGTGCGCGACGACCGTGACCAGGATCAAAGTGAACACCAGTGGCAGAAGCAGTTCCGCGCCCGGATAGCCCTGAGCCAGCAGCGCCGGTCCGAAAACGGCGGCCACCGCCGCCGCCACGATGCCGCGCGGTGCAATCCAGGCCAGCAACGCCCGCTCCTGCCACGACATGCCGGCACCAACGGTCGAGAGGAATATGCAGACCGGCCGCAGTACGAATATCACCGCTCCCAGCAAAGCGAAGCTGCGCCAGTCGAGGTTAAGAAGTATCGATGGGTCGAGTTCCGCCGTAAGTAAGATAAAAACGCCGGAGACCAGGACCAGTGCGATGTACTCCTTGAATCGCCGCATCTCATCGATGCTGGGCAAATTCATGTTGCCGAGCGTGATCCCGAGCAGCGTGGCCGCGAGCAGCCCCGACTCGCTCAGGACCAGATTGGCCGCCACGTACACGCCGATGGCCGCGGCCAGTGCTCCCGGACCCTTGAGATATTCGGGGACTAGCCCACGGCGGAATAACACACCCAATAATAAACCGCATCCCACACCGAGCAATCCGGCCAGAGCCAGGGCCGTGCTCAAGCGTCCGATCATCACGGGTAGTGCTGCGTCGGTACCGCTGTAAACAAAATATTCGAAAATCACCACCGCCAGAAGCGCGCCAGTGGGATCGTTGACGATGCCTTCCCACTTTAAATACGACGCCGGACGGCGGCGCAAGCGTGCCTGGCGCAACAGCGGAATGATCACGGTCGGTCCGGTCACAATCACGATGGCACCGAAAACCAGCGCCACTGGCCAGGACAATCCGCCGATGTAATGCGCTGCCAGACTTCCCAGCGGGAAACTCAGCAGCACGCCGAGTGTCACCAGGCGCGCCACCCCCGCGGCCGCTGTCTTCAATTCATGAAAGCGTAACCGCAGACCGCCTTCGAAGAGAATGACGGCCACCGCGATCTTGATGATGGGATCGAGCATCACACCCAGATCCTGGCTAGGCCGAATCCAGCCCGTCACCGGTCCGGCGAGCAGGCCGAATAATACCAGCAGGACGATGGCCGGCAGATGAATGCGCCAGGCAAGCCATTGCGCACCGAAGCCGAGCAGGCCAACCAGCGCCAGCACCAGTGTGACATGATGTTCCATGCGTAAACGGTCTTGAGTCGGGAATTCGGGCCATCTTAAAGGCCCGCCTGTCAGCAAACAACCCACGTAATAACAGGTAGATGCGAAAGATGACATTACTGTCTGGAGAACACTTTTCCGTTACTCTTTATCCCATGGGCCGTCATCGACTCCCTCCACCGAAAAGTTCCTCCTACATCACGCCGGAAGGCGCCGCGCGCCTGCGCGAGGAACTGGATTACCTGTGGCGTGTGAAGCGGCCGCAGGTTACGCAGGCGGTATCGGAAGCCGCCGCCCAGGGCGACCGATCGGAGAACGCCGAATACATCTATGGCAAGAAACAGTTGCGCGAAATCGACCGGCGCATCCGCTTTTTGCAGAAACGGCTCGATTCACTGGTAATCGTGGATCGGCCACCGTCCGACACATCGCGTGTTTATTTCGGAGCGCGGGTACGCCTGGAAAACGAGTCCGGCGATATCGCTGAATATCGCATTGTGGGCGCGGACGAGGCCGACGTCGGGAAAGGCCTGCTGAGCATCGATTCTCCGCTGGCCCGAGCATTGCTCAGGAAAGCCGAGGGTGATGAAGTGGCCGTATTGCTGCCGCAGGGGCAGGCGGTATACACCATTCTGGAAGTCAGCTACGCGTCCTTCAGGAAGGCCGACGACTGAGCGTAACGGTCCATCGCGCGCGGGGATCAGGCTGCGGCCGGATTACCGGTACCAGGGATTGCCGGAGGCGGGTCGAACCCGGCCAGCTTGAAGACATCCATCTGTTCGAGTCGTGGCCCGAACTCATCCGTCGGGACCGGGCAGCCGAAAAGATATCCCTGCATGTTATGGCACCCGATGGTCTTGAGGAAACGCGCCTGCTCGCGCGTTTCCACGCCCTCCGCCAACAGGCCGAGATGCAGGGTCTTCGCCATGACGGCGATTGTGGTGGTGATGGCGGCGTCACCGCGATTGCGAGTGACGTCGCGAATGAAAGATCCGTCAATTTTGAGGAGATCGATCGGAAAACGCCGCAGATAGTTGAGCGAGGAATAGCCGGTCCCAAAATCGTCGATCGACAGCGACACACCGATCTTCTTGAGTTCGTTCATCAAGTCTAGCGCTTGTTCGACGTCTTCCACCAGTACGCTTTCGGTGATTTCCAGTTCCAGAAATTGAGGTGGTAGTCCGCTAACCTTGAGAGCCTCGCGCACGCTGCCCAGCAGCGTTCCAGCCCGGAACTGTTTCATGGAAAGGTTTACAGATACGCCCAGCGAATTGTGGCCGGCGTCATGCCAGCGTCGACCCTGGAGACAGGCTTCACGCAACGCCCACTCACCCACGGGAATTACCAGTCCGGTATCTTCCAGCAGAGGAATAAAGTTATCCGGCAAAACCAGTCCACGCTCGGGGTGCTGCCAGCGCAGCAAGGCCTCGGCACCGGTCACGCTGGCGGTGGCCGTGTTTACTCGTGGCTGGTAATAAAGGCGAAATTCGCCGTTTTGCAGAGCGTGGCGCAAGCCCAGTTCATATTCGAGGCTTTCCTGGGCGTGCGCTTCCATTTCCTGCGTGTAGAAGACAAAGCAGTTGCGCCCGGACTCCTTGGCGGAATGCATGGCCGCATCGGCGTCCTTCAACAGTCGCTGTATATCCTGGGTGGCACCGGGATAGATGGCGATACCAATACTGGCCGTGACGATGATTTCACGCCCGCCCACTTTCATCGGTTCGGAAAAAATCTGGATCAGCCGGCTGGCCGCCTGCGCGGCATGCTCGCCCGAGGGCAATCGCTCCAGGATCACGGTAAATTCATCGCCGCCAATACGGCAGGCCGTGTCCGAAGCCCGCAGGCAGGAACGAATGCGTTTCGCCGCCTCGATCAGAACCGCATCGCCGCATTCATGCCCCAGGCTGTCGTTGATCACCTTGAACCGGTCGATGTCAATAAACATGACCCCCAACGCTTTTTGCGTCCGGTTGGCGATGGCGATGGCATGCTGAAACCGGTCCTTGAACAAGGCGCGGTTCGGCAATCCGGTCAGCGGATCGTGATAGGCCATGTAATGTATCTGTTCCGCCTGCGCCCGGCGCTCTGCGTTTTCATGCGTCCGGATGATATTGTCGGCGCGGCGTACGATCATCAGCAGGAACAAATAAAGCAACAACAGCAGGAAAATTACACCGCCCAGGACCGTGTATTGCGTGCGCTCGATATCTGCCACCAGCGGCGTCACGTCGGTATATATCTCAAAAACGCCTTCCACCGGACCTGTCGCCACTCGGCGGACGGGGATATATGACGACAACAGGTTGCGGTTTTCGAGGATCTGTTCGGTGGCGGAAAAATGATCGCGAAAGACCAGCTCGCTTTCGGTCTGTCCGGCTTTGGCCTTCTGAAAGCCGGTATTGCCGGCCTTGTTCTCGCCGATTTGCTGAGGCTCCGTCGAGTAGACCGTGAGACCGGACATGTTGTAAATCTTCACCTTGACCACGTGCAGGCCGCGAATTTTCTCGAGCACGTCCACGCGCAACCTGGACACTTCGGGCTGCAGCGCGAGTTCACGCGCAGGAATGCCGGCGGCACGCGTGACAAAGTCCGCATACTTGGGCCATAGGGAATTGGAAAGCGAATGGGTGAGGAAAACGTTG
>DATCZH010000074.1:0-13440 GCA_036526015.1 Sulfuricaulis sp. | reverse complement strand
ATTCCAAGTTGGCGAGCGCGAAAAGAAGAATAGCGCCGCCCCATAACATTCCCGCTGTCACGGCTAATGCGGTGAGATTAAATCGAAAAAACCTCCTTCGACTCAACAAGTAAAAATGAAGAATGATGGCACGGCGATATTGATTACCGGTGCTTATTGTTTCTGCGCGATGACCCGGCCCTCGGCGTTCAGATATACCCGGTAACGGTTGCCGTCCTGACAAGTCACGAGATGGTCATTGTCGCCCTTCTTGACGGCATTGACGACCTGACCGCAGGGCAACCCCAGGAGCGCGATTACGGATGTCATGTCTTTCAGGAGCGCTGGATCCGCCGCCCATGTTGGTCCGATGCCTAACGCCATTATCGCTACTATCCAGTAACTAAACTTCACACGTTTGTTCATAGCGTTTCTCCTGCTTTCTGATTAGAGCGTGGCAAACTTGGCCGGATCGGCCAAGATACTCCAGATCGCTTCCCGCGACGCCACGATCGCGCGAGCCAGCTCCGGATCGCCTTCCTGCAGTAGTGTGAGCACCTTGAGGAGCAGCCGGTCATACGGTTGACGCAGCTCAGCGAGCGTGGTCTTCACCTTCCCTTGGTAATACTCCCGGAACTGATTCAGCAGGTCATCAACCTGGTTCTTGAGCGTGAGCTTGGTGAACACCCCGATGGCCTTGGTCTCCTTGAGCCGATTTTCCAGCATCGTCAGATCCAACGCCGGGGCCGACGGCGACGCCGCCGCCGGCTTTGCTGCCGGCTTTCCGGGGGCTGGTGTGACATCGGCATCCGGCTTCTTGCGGGGAAGCTTGGCGGAAGCAGGCGACGGGGGAGGAGGGATTGTCGAAGTCTGGGCTTCCGGGACTTCGATTTTGGCTATCTTATTCTCTTCGGTGGTAGTTTTCGCAGGCGCTTCCGCCACACCCGGCAGACTCGATGGCACACTGGTCTGTGGGGGAGCGCGCTCCACCCCGACGCATCCTGTCGCCAGGGAAAGAAGTATCAATCCGATTACGCGCATGGGGTAACAGGTTTAGGCTAAGAACGCCTAGTATCTGATGAAAATGGTGGGCCCGCTAGGACTCGAACCTAGGACCAAGGGATTATGAGTCCCCTGCTCTAACCAACTGAGCTACAGGCCCAAAACGACGACGGGCCGGTATTGTACCGGCCCGTGGCGGGGGTGGATAGAACTGCGTTCGCTTAGTCGAGAAAGCTGCGCAGGTGCTCGGAGCGCGAGGGATGACGCAGCTTACGCAGCGCCTTGGCCTCGATCTGGCGGATGCGTTCGCGTGTGACGTCGAACTGCTTGCCAACCTCTTCCAGTGTGTGGTCGGTGTTCATGCCGATGCCAAAGCGCATACGCAGCACCTTGGCCTCGCGCGGGGTGAGTGTCTCGAGAATTTCCGAGGTGGCATATTTCAGCCCGCTGCCGGTGGCCGCGTCCGGAGGTGCCACGGAATTGGCGTCTTCGACGAAATCGCCGAGATGCGAATCCTCATCATCACCAATCGGCGTCTCCATGGAAATCGGCTCTTTCGCAATCTTCAACACTTTGCGGATCTTGTCCTCGGGCATGTCCATACGCTCGGCCAATTCTTCCGGTGTGGCCTCACGACCCATCTCCTGCAGCATCTGTCGCGAAATGCGGTTCAGCTTGTTGATGGTCTCGATCATGTGCACCGGGATGCGGATGGTGCGCGCCTGGTCGGCGATCGAGCGCGTGATGGCCTGGCGAATCCACCACGTGGCGTAGGTAGAGAACTTGTAACCGCGGCGGTATTCGAATTTGTCGACCGCCTTCATCAGGCCGATGTTGCCTTCCTGGATGAGATCCAGGAACTGCAGACCGCGGTTGGTGTATTTCTTGGCGATCGAGATCACCAGTCGCAGGTTGGCCTCGACCATTTCCTTCTTGGCGCGTCGTGCCTTGGCCTCGCCGATGGACATGCGACGGTTTACTTCTTTCAGTTCCGAAATCGGGATACCCGCGCGCTCCTCGAGCTTTTTGAGCTTGTCCTGGGCAGCATGGATGGCATCGGTGTTGTGCTCAATAATTGAGACATTCCCCTCGCCGCACTTCATGGCCTTTTTCACCCAGCGCTTGTTGGTTTCATGTCCGGGGAAAATCTTGATAAAGGTCTTGCGCGGCATGCGCGCCTTACTGACGCAGATGTCCATCACGACTTTTTCTTGGCCGCGGGAGAAATCGACCAGCGAGCGTACGTATTCCACCAGGCGATTGATCTGTTTGGAGACGAATTTGATCTGCATGAATTCATCCGCCAGCTTGGCCTGGATCCGCTTGACCTCGGGGCTGTCGTAGCCTTTCTTGTCGATGGCCTTGAGCAGATTCGTGTGCTGTTTGCGGATACGCGCAAAGCGGATCAGCGCCTCTTCCCGGTTCGGACCGGTCTCATCGTCGCTGTCGCTGTCGGAGCCGCTGTCGTCGTCATCCTTGTCGTCGTCATCGGCCGCGACCTTCACGGGCGGGGCCTCAGGCAAAGGGGCATCGTCCGCGTCGGGATCGACAAAATCCACCACCAGGTCTGTCAGGCGCATCTGGTCGACCTCGACCAGGTCCATCATGCGCACCACTTCGGCGATCGCCGCCGGGCAGGCGGCGATGGCCTCGGTGGTCTGGCGCACCCCGTCCTCGATGCGCTTGGCCAGATCAATCTCGCCCTCGCGTGTGAGCAATTCCACCGTACCCATCTCGCGCATGTACATCCGCACCGGGTCGGTGGTACGTCCAAATTCACTGTCCACGGCGGAGGTCACCACCTGCTCCGCCTCTTCCGCGGCCTCTTCCTCGTCTTCGGCCGGGGGCGGGGTTTCGGTGGTTTTGAGCAATAGGGTGTCCGGGTCCGGCGCCTCGTCGTACACCGCGATCCCCATGTCGTTGATCATGTTCACCACCGCCTCGATCTGATCGGTGTCGTGAACATCCTCGGGCAGATGGTCATTGATCTCACGATACGTGAGAAAACCCTGCTCCTTACCCTGAATGATCAGTTTTTTGAGCTGTGAACGTTGTGTTTCCTGATCCATAATGATTTACCGCTGGCGTCTGCCGCTGTCTAAGGTGTTGTGTTGAAACGCAAATGATCGCAAAAACGCGAAAGTATAGCCTAAGTGGTAGCGCTCCCCAACCTTTTCAATGACGCGGGGGAGATAGACGAGAGTTATCTCTCCTGAGGCTCAATAATCGTGCCAATTCATCTTTTTCGGCCTGATTCAGTCCTCCTGCCTCTTTTTTGTGCAATAGCCGCTCGGTTTTTTGTCGGGTACAGGCCTCCTGAAGACGGCTCATTACACCCGTAAACTCCGCCTCGAGATCGTGATTAAGCGCCGGATGTTCCCAAAAGGCCAGTTTGGCCAGATTTTGTTTGTATTCACTATCACCAAAATTCTCAATTATAGACGCCGTATTCAATTCTGCCGACCTTTTGATAACACTCACTAATTCAAGCAATAAGGGTACGCCCGGCATCTCCAAATCGGCCAAGACCGACTCATTGCTCACACTCCGCGCCAGCTCCGGCCGCTGCAACAATATAGCGATCGCCAGACGTACCACCGATGGAGGCTCTCGTGGACTTTTGCTGGAAGCGCGGAATTTATGGGCAATCGTCGTAGGCGGTTCAGGACTCCCGGCGTTCAGAGGCAATGTTACGGTTTCCAGGCGGCTCAACTCAGCCAACCGTCCCAGCATCATCTCGCGCAAGATTCCGGCCGGCATTTTGGACAATAACGGACGGACAAGTTCCACCAGGCGCGCACGCCCGTCCAGGCGCCCCAGGTCCACCTGACGTGACAGGGAATCGAAAAGATAATCCGGCAAGGGAATGGCCTTGCTCAGGCGCGCGAGAAACGCCTCCCGGCCTTCCTTGCGTACGAGCGTGTCCGGGTCATCATTCTCGGGGAGAAACAAGTAACTGATCTGGCGGCCTTCGCGCAGCACAGGCAGGACATTCTCCAGCGCGCGCCACGCCGCCTCGCGGCCGGCGCGGTCGCCATCAAAACAGAAGATGACGTCCGGGGCATGCCGGAACAGGCGCTCAAGATGGTCGCGCGTGGTGGCAGTCCCGAGTGTGGCCACGGCGAAATCAATACCAAACTGGGCCAACGCCACGACATCCATGTAGCCCTCAACCACCATAACGCGGTTTTCACGCTTGATGGCCTCGCGCGCGTGAAACAGCCCGTAGAGCTCGCGCCCCTTGTGGAACAACGGCGTTTCCGGGGAGTTCAGATACTTGGGCTCGCCCTTGTCGATGATGCGCCCGCCGAATGCGACGATGCGTCCGCGGTGGTCTTCGATCGGGAACATGACGCGGTCACGGAAGCGGTCGTAGTAGCCGCCACTGTCCTTTTTCACCGCGAGGCCGGCGCGCGCCAGGGCCTCGCGGCTGTTGTCGTCCTTGCCGAGCGCCCGGAGCAGGTTGTCCCATCCTTCCGGAGCGAACCCTAGATTAAATTCGTTGGCGATCTCCCCGGTGATGCCGCGCCCCTTCAGGTAATTGACCACGCGTGGAGCTTGCGGATGTTCGCGTAACTGCTGACGGTAAAAACGCGCCGCCTCACGCATTAGCTCGATCAAATCTGCGCCGGTGTTTTTTTCCTTTTCAAAGACCGCCCCCGCCTCCTTGGGGACGGTGAGCCCGGCGCGCGCCGCCAGCTCCTCGACGGCCTCGACGAAGCTCATGTGGTCGTAATCCATGAGAAAGCCGATGGCCGAGCCGTGCGCGCCGCAACCGAAGCAATGATAAAACTGCTTGTCGGCGCTGACCGTGAAGGACGGGGTTTTTTCCTCATGGAACGGGCAGCAGGCCTTGTAGTCCTTGCCGGCTTTGCGCAGCGGTACACGCGTGTCGATGACATCCACGATGTCAGAGCGTGTCAGCAACTCGTCAATGAACTGCTTGGGAATGCGGCCGGCCATGCGGGTATTCTAAACAGGCTGCCAAGAGGCGGAAACGTAATTAATGTGTTAGCGATTTTACCGGGAGAAACGTGATGTGCTCAGGCCGCACCGAGCTTGGCTTTAACTTTGCCGCCGACCTGCCCCATGTCGGCCCGGCCTTGGAGTTTGGGCTTGAGCACGCCCATGACCTTGCCCATGTCCTTGACTGATACTGCGCCGGTGCCGGCGATGGCATCGGTGATAAGCTTGTCAAGCTCGACTTCGGAGAGTGGCTGCGGCAAGTAAGCCTGAAACACGGCAATCTCGGCGGATTCCTTGTCGGCCAGTTCCTGTCGCCCCCCTTTGACATAAAGCTCAATCGACTCGCGCCCCTGCTTCACAAGCTTTTCAATCACGGTCATGACCTGCGTATCGTCGAGCTGAATGCGCTCGTCCACCTCGCGGCGCTGGATCGCGGCGCTCAACAGACGCAGCGTGCCGACGCGCGACTCGTTCTTGTCGCGCATGGCCTGCTTGATGTCGTCTTTGATTTTTTCCTTAAGGCTCATCGCCCAAGGGAGGAAAGAAAATCAGGGGCGGGTGGGTGCAGCGGGCGCGGGAGGACGCGGGTTGCTGCGGCGCATGAGCTTCTTGAGCTCGCGTTTACGCGCGGCGGCGGCCTTGCGCTTGCGGATTTCAGTTGGCTTCTCGTAATGCTCGCGCTTGCGCATCTCGGTGAACACGCCCGCTTTTTCGCACGAGCGGCGGAAACGGCGCAGCGCCATTTCGAATGGTTCGTTGTCTTTAACCCGGACGGAAGGCATCTATTTCCTCGCAATTATTACGGCGGCATTAATCTTTCGAAAAGGCGCACAAGTCGGGAATTCTGGCTCCGAATCAAAGCCATCATGCCGCCGTAATAATTGAAAATCATTATTAGATTTCCATTTATTGACCCGGCATTTCCGCTTCTTGATGAAACTCTATGCGGACGATTCAGGGCGCGCCTTCGCTATCTACCGTACCTCCCCGCCGGATCAATATAATCCTGCCGCGGCTGGCCGGTCGGATACGGAAAGGCGGCGATTCTATAGATTCCAGCCGGCTTTGTACATCTTAGACGTTTAATAGCGCCTCGCCTGTGTAAAATCGCCCTATGCGTGTACTAGGCATCGAAACCTCCTGCGATGACACCGGAATCGCCCTCTATGACTCCGAGGACGGCCTGCTGGCGCATCGGCTGTTTTCCCAGATTGAGCTGCACCTTGATTACGGCGGGGTAGTGCCGGAATTAGCCTCACGCGATCACATTCGGAAAGCCCTTCCCCTGATTCGGAGGGTCATGCAGGAGGCCAACACGACTCCCGAGCAGATCCATGGCATCGCCTACACCACCGGCCCGGGACTGGCTGGGGCGCTGCTCGTGGGGGCCGCACTCGGCCGATCGCTTTCCTATGCTTGGCATGTGCCGGCCGTGGGCGTGCATCACATGGAAGGACATCTGCTCTCGCCCTGGCTTTCGCCGGATCCGCCAGCATTTCCATTCATCGCGCTGCTGGTCTCCGGTGGACATACGCTACTCGCCGACGTGCATGCACTCGGGCGGTACTCCATTCTGGGAGAATCCGTGGATGACGCCGTGGGCGAGGCCTTCGACAAGACAGCCAAGCTGCTCGGTCTCGGTTACCCCGGTGGCCCGGTTATCGCCCAGGCGGCGCTCGGGGGCAATCCGCGGCGCTTTTCGTTTCCGCGTCCCATGACGGAACGGCGCAAGACCCATGGCGCGCACCCGGGACTCAATTTCAGCTTCAGCGGTCTCAAGACGGCCGTCGTCACCGCCGTACAGAACCAGACGCTCACGCCGCCACTCATCGCTGATATCGCGGCTTCGTTCGAAGCGGCGGCCGTGGATGTGCTGGCCATCAAATGCGAGTGGGCGCTGGAGCAGACCGGGGCGAAACAACTGGTGGTAGCGGGCGGTGTCAGCGCTAACCTGAAATTACGTGAACGTCTAAAGCAACTTTCGGAGAAACTCGGCGTGCGGGTGTACTTCCCGCGCCCGGAATTTTCCACCGATAACGGCGCCATGATCGCTTATGTCGGTTATCTGCGACTGGCCGCGGGTCATAGGGAACCGTTGTCTTTTGGCGCCCGGGCCCGTTGGGGTATTGAGGAGATCGGCGTATTGAAAACTTAAAGACCGATCTTGCCTTCCTTGCCGGCGATCAGATTACGTATGTTGTCACGGTGCCGGATGATCAAAATCACACTCATGACAATCATGGTGACAAGATACGGCATGCCGGGTGACAACCAAGCCACGTAGAGTGGCGCGGCCAGCGAGGCCATGAGCGCTGACAGCGAGGAATAACGGAACAACAGTGCCACCAGCACCCAGGTGGCGATCAAAGCCAAACCGACCCACGGATTGATTGCGAGCCAAACACCCAGTGCCGTGGCCACGCCCTTGCCGCCGCGGAATCCGAAGTACACCGGGAACAGGTGGCCAAGAAACGCGGCAAATCCGGTGAGCATCACGATCACGGGGTCCGCAGTTAGTGCGCGCGCTATCAACACCGCGACGACACCTTTCAGAATGTCTCCCGCCAGGGTCAGGATGGCCGCCGTCTTGCCGCCATAACGCAGAATGTTGGTGGCCCCCGGGTTCCGGGATCCGACCTCGCGCGGGTCCGGCAACCCCAAGATTCGGGCAATGACCACCGCACTCGACACCGAGCCGAGCAGATAGGCGAACAGCGGCAGAAGATAGAGCCACATCATTTAAAGTGAGTGAAGTTTTTCGTTATAGTGGCGACCCATGGATATTATCTACCTTCACGACCTCAAGATCGAGTGCATCATCGGCATTTGGGAGTGGGAGCGTCGCATCAAGCAGACCGTCATCATCGATCTAGACATGGCCGCGGATATTCGACAGGCCGCCGCCAACGACAAGATTGAGGATACTCTCAATTACAAGGCTGTTTCCAAGCGTCTCATCGATTTCGTCGGTAACTCTCAATTCCAGCTCGTGGAAACCCTCGCAGAAAAGGTCGCGGAACTGCTGTTCGCCGAATTCAAGATTCAATGGGTGCGCGTGCGTATCAACAAAAGAGGCGCCGTCCGCGGGGCCGGCGACGTGGGCGTCATCATCGAGCGCGGGAAGGCCTGAGCACCGTGCCACGGGTGTATGTCGGCATCGGCAGCAACATCGATCGGGAAAACAATATCCGTGGCGCCGTGCGTGAACTGGCGGGGCACTACGGGCCGCTGACTCTCTCGCCCGTGTATGAAACCCGGGCTCACGGATTCGAAGGTGGGGATTTCTACAATCTCGTGGCCGGTTTCGATTCTGTGGAGTCTATCGAAAGGATCGAGGAATGGTTATTTCAGACCGAAGCGCGTTTCGGTCGTCAACGCCAAGGTAACCCCTTCAGCTCACGTACCCTCGATCTCGACCTGCTGCTTTACGGTGATACGGTACGACATGATGACAAAGCGGATTTGCCGCACCCCGATATTCTTCGATACGCTTTCGTCCTGCGCCCGTTGGCGGATATTGCGCCAAAGCTTAGGCACCCGGAAACGGGGTTGGCCTGCTCTGAAATCTGGAAACAGTTTAATCACGATAAACAGGAAATGCGAGTGGTGGATTTTCGTTTCGAGGATCAGGGGTAACCGACGTTTTTCAGCATCTGGTCGAGTTTCGTGGCGCTGAAGCCGTCCATCCGCTGTTTGCCCACCAGAATAATCGGCACGCCTTTCCCCCCTAGGCGCTTATACTCCTGCCGGCCGATATCACTCTTTTCCACATCATACTCGCTGAAATAAATCCCCTTGGCTGCAAGATAATGCTTGGCTTTTTTGCAGACACCGCACCATGTCGTGCTCAGGATTTTTACTTTGCGCGATCCGTAATCGTCTCCTTCCAGCAGTACCTCGCTGGCACCCGTGAAGGTGATAATTTTCACTTCTTCGGCGTGGGGAACGCCAATTGGGTTATCCGAAAAATGAACCCGTCCCTCGGCGTCGGTCCATTTGAAGACTTTCCCGGCCTGAACAGGATGCCAGCTCAGTGACAGGAATGCAGCCGTGAGCACCACGACGTGGAAACGCAGCATGGACGGGTGACTACATCACCACCCAGCGCCCGCCGTCCACCACCAGCACTTGTCCAGTGATGAATCCGGCGTCACGGATAAGGAACAGGGCGGTGCGGGCCACGTCATCGGTGTCGCCGGACCGCTTGAGTGGCGTGCGCGAAATAATGCGCTGTTTGGACATCTCATCGAGGTCGTTCTCGGGCCAGAGGATCACACCCGGAGCGATGGCGTTGACCCGGATCTCCGGGCCGAGTTCGCGGGCCAGGGCCTTCGTGAGCATGATCACGCCGGCCTTGGCAACGCTGTAAACGAGATAGCCGATCAGAGGACGATCGCCGTATATGTCCGCGATGTTGATAATGCACCCAGCAGATTTTTTCAGGTGCGGTACCGCCGCCTGAGAGAGGAAATAAGGTGCCCGCAGGTTGGTGCCCACGACATCATCCCACTGGGATTCCGTGGCCTCGCCCACGGGCGTGGGATAAAACCGCGAGGCGTTGTTGATGACGACATCCAGCCGATCGAATGATTCAACGGTTTCGTAAACCAAGTTTTTCGCCAATCGTTGGCCGTTGTTGAGATCGCCACGCACCAGCATCACCGATTCCGGTCGGGCCGTGTGCAGTTCTTCCTGCAGGGCATGAGCGGCCTTTTCGGAAGTGTGATAATGAATCACGATCTTCATCCCCTGGGCGTGCAGCAGGCGCGCAATGGCCGCACCGATGCGATGTGCGCCGCCCGTGATCAGGGCCACCTTGCCTTCAAGCGGATTGTCGGCCATTAAGGCAGCCCTACTCGCTAATGCTCGTTCGTCTAGGCATAAGATCAGTATCCCTACTTTGTTCGTCCTGTCTTAAAATGTTGCCCTACACGCTTCACCTGTACGGCTTGATCATAGAATATCCAGTATAGTTCCTGAATCGGGCAAGATACCGTTTGCCAGCCTTCGCGCCAATAGGCATTCCGAAAAGAGTACGTGCCCTCGTCACTTTCAGACCAACATGTCCGAAATGCCAACACTGCCCTCATTGAATCCGGAAGAACAGGTGCACCAAGAAAAGGTTACTCGCCGTCTGCGAGAGGAGATCACGGCCTCGGGCAGCTTGATTTCTTTCACTCGCTTCATGGAGCTGGCGCTCTATACACCGGGATTGGGCTACTACGTCGCGGGGAAACACAAATTCGGCGAAAAAGGAGATTTCATCACCGCGCCGGAACTGGGCCCGGTATTCGCGCGCTGTGTGGCACGTCCGTGCCATGCTCTGCTGAATCAACTCGGTGGAGGTGACATGCTTGAAGTCGGTGCCGGCAGCGGTGCGCTGGCCGCGGAGCTGCTTCTGGAGCTGGCATCCTTAGGCCGGCTTCCGGACCGCTATCTTATTCTCGAACTCAGTGCCGAGCTGCACGAGCGCCAGTCAGAGACCCTAAGGCAAAAGGCGCCAGATCTTTTCGAGCGCGTCCACTGGCTCGCCGAGTTGCCACGGGATTTCCGCGGGATGGTACTGGCCAACGAACTGCTGGATGCCCTGCCCGTCACCCGTTTCAAGATTACGGAAAATGGTGTGAATGAATTATACGTCGGCTGGGAAAACGAAGGCTTTGTGTGGCGCGAAAATCCTGGGAATGAAACCATCCGTGCCCGCACCGATTCTCTCGGTCTGCCGCCCGGTTACATCTCCGAACTCAACCTGCACGCCGAGGCCTGGGTAAAAACAGTTGCCGATACTCTCCGGCAAGGCGCGCTGCTGCTCTTTGATTACGGCTTTCCGCGTGCGGAGTTCTATCACCCACAACGGATGGAAGGGACACTCATGTGTCATTATCGGCATCAAGCACATGACGATCCACTTATCCTTGCTGGACTGCAGGACATCACCGCACACGTCGACTTCACGGGGATCGCCGAAGCCGGGGTCGGGGCCGGCCTTGCCCTCCTCGGATATACCTCGCAGGCGGCTTTTCTCCTCGACTGTGGGCTCGAGGACATCATGGCCGCCTCCGATCCCGACGACGTGCGCGCGCATTTGGCTCTCACCCAGCAGGTCAAGAAACTCACACTTCCGCATGAAATGGGTGAGCTCTACAAGGTTATCGTGCTCGGGCGCGGCGTCAGGGAAACACTGCCGGGGTTCACCTTGCAGGACCGACGCGGTAGGCTTTAAAAAAAAATCGGAAACCATCAATGACCAAGGCCATTCTGACCGACATCGAGGGAACAACCTCATCCTTGTCCTTCGTGAAGGATGTGCTGTTCCCGTACGCACGGGAACACATGGGCGAATTTATTCGCCAACACGCCAACGACCCTGCTGTGGTACACGAACTTGATGAGGTGTGCCGGGTCAACGACAAGAAACTGACCGATGCCGAAGCCATTGACCAGCTCATGCGCTGGATTGACGAAGACAGGAAAATCACACCGTTAAAATCGTTGCAAGGAATGATCTGGGAGAATGGTTATAAAAAAGGAGACTTCAAGGGGCACGTATACGAAGACGCCGTGCGTAACTTGAAAAAATGGAAGCTGTCTGGTGTGCGGCTTTATGTTTTTTCCTCGGGCTCGGTCCAGGCCCAGAAACTGCTGTTCGCGCACACAGATTATGGCGACCTGACTCCGCTATTTTCAGGCTATTTTGATACCACCATTGGCAACAAACGTGAAGCGAATTCCTACCGCAAGATCGCTGAATCCATCGGCATTCCGCCTGGAGAAATTCTGTTTCTTTCCGATATCCAGGAAGAACTCGATGCGGCAAGCGCGGCCGGAATGCCCGTGACATGGCTAATACGGGATGGCGCACTCGATCCCCATGCGATGCAACGGCAAGTACGGAATTTTGACGAGATTCTGATCTAAGCTGGTTTTGCCCAGAGATCGTGTTCGTCACTGCGGGTTACACTGACTTGGCAGAAATCGCCCGGTTGTAGATTTCCCCCTCCCTCCACATAAACCACTCCGTCGATCTCGGGCGCATCGGCGCTGGAACGGGCCACCGCCGTGTGGTCTTCGGCATGGTCCACCAGCACTGTCAGGGATTGGCCAACCTTGCGATGTAAATTTTTCGAGGAAATTTTTGCCTGAACTTCCATGAAGCGGGCCAGGCGTTCCTGTTTGATTTCCTCAGGCACCGCCTCGGGCAAGGTGTTGGCCGCGGCCCCTTCCACCGCCGAATAGACGAAGCAACCCACGCGGTCGAGCTGCGCCGCGCGCAGAAAATCGAGCAGCTCATTGAATTCCGATTCGGTTTCTCCCGGAAATCCCACGATGAAAGTGGAGCGCAGCGTGATATCAGGACAGCTTTGGCGCCACGATTCAATCCGCGCAAGATTATTCTCGGCGTTTGCCGGGCGTTTCATGAGCTTAAGGATTCGTTGGCTCGCGTGCTGAAACGGCACGTCGAGGTATGGCAGGATTTTCCCCCGTGCCATCAGCGGGAGGATTTCGTCCACGTGCGGGTAGGGATAAACGTAATGCAACCGTACCCACACCCCGAGACTGCCCAGAGCCTGCGCGAGCTCCACCAAGCGCGTCTTGACCGGCCGCCCTTGCCAGAAACCGGCGCGGTATTTCACGTCTACGCCGTAGGCGCTGGTGTCCTGCGAGATGACGAGCAACTCTTTCACGCCACTCTTCACCAGGTTCTCCGCCTCCTGCATGACTTCGCCGATGTCGCGGCTCACGAGATCGCCGCGCATGGAGGGGATGATGCAGAACGTGCAGCGATGATTGCAGCCCTCGGCGATCTTTAGATAAGCATAGTGTCGCGGCGTAAGCTTGATGCCGGCCGGCGGCACGAGGTCGTTGTAAGGGACGTGCGGCTTTGGCAGGTGAGCATGTACAGATCGCATAACCTCCTCAAGCGCATGCGGGCCGGTGACCGCCAGTACCTGCGGATGGGTTTGCTTGACGATATCGCCCTTGGCGCCGAGACAACCGGTGACGATCACGCGGCCATTTTCCGCCAGCGCCTCGCCGATGGCATCGAGTGATTCTTCGATCGCATCATCGATAAAACCGCAGGTGTTGACCACCACGAGGTCGGCGCCGGTGTAATTGGGCGCGACAGCGTATCCCTCGGCGCGCAATTGCGTAAGGATGCGCTCGGAATCCACCAGCGCCTTGGGGCAACCGAGGCTGACGAAACCGACCCGCGGGACGGAAACCGGACCGGCTGGCTTGTCCGGCCGGGATAAGACCGCTTTGGACATGAGGCTTATTCGATTTTGAGGTAGGCGAAGCCCTGGTGCTGCAGCTCGGCGATGCGCACCACGCCCGAGCGCACCGAACTCACTCCGGGAATAATTTTCTCTTTGGGCAGGTTCAGGGCCTCGCGCGTAATTTCACACAGCTCCAGCTTGACGCCGTGAATCTCGCGCAACTGTTGCAGGCGCAGTATCAAGTCTGCCCGGCGTTGCTTGAGTTCGGGGTCTT
>DATCZH010000073.1:0-2858 GCA_036526015.1 Sulfuricaulis sp. | reverse complement strand
CCTTCAAGAACCCGAACGACAAGGGCGTGGAATAATAGGCCTTCCGCCCTGCCCTTGCGTGACTGCCCGCGTGCGGGCAGTCTGATCGAATGAATTATCACTGGAACTGGGGCGTCTTCTTTCAGGAAGTTCCCGGCGGTGGGGAGTATTACTGGGAACTGATCGTGGCGGGGATCGGCTGGACGCTCGCCGTCTCGGTTTGCGCCTTCCTCATCGCCATGGCGCTCGGTTCCGTCATCGGCACGCTGCGCACGACGGACAACCCGTGGCTTACGCGCCTGGCCAAGGCGTGGGTCGAGTTCTTCCGCAATATCCCGCTGCTGGTGCAGATGTTCCTGTGGTATTTCGTGGTGCCGGAACTGATCCCGCCGCTCAAGCGCTGGGTGATCGAAGTCGACCCGGGAACCGCGCAGTTTATGGCGGCCATTATTTGTCTTGGCCTGTTTACATCGGCCCGGATCGCCGAACAGGTCCGCGCCGGCATTCAGTCGTTATCCTCCGGCCAGCGCCTGGCCGGCCAGGCGCTGGGGCTCACCACCCCGCAAGTCTACCGGCACGTTTTGCTGCCCATGGCGTTTCGCATCATCCTCCCGCCGCTCACCAGCGAGTCGATGAACCTCATCAAGAATTCCTCGATCGCGCTCACCATTGGCCTGGCGGAATTAACCTTCCGCGCGCGCGAGATGGGTGAATACACGTTCAATTTCTTCGAGGCGTTCACGGCGGCGACCGTGATTTATATCGTCATCGCGATGACCGTGAACCGGGTGTTGGCGTATGTCGAGCGTAAGACCGCCGTGCCCGGCTTCATCGCCGGGGAATCCCGGCAGGCCCTCCCATGACCCTCGATTTTGACGTCATTCAGCGCTCGCTCCCCTATCTCTGGAAGGGGTTCCAGTACACCGTGCAATTGACCGCCATCGCGGCGCTCGGGGGGATTTTCTTCGGGACGTTGCTGGCGCTCGCACGACTTTCCTCGATCAAGCTCCTCGCCTACACGGCCGCCGGGTACGTGAACCTCATGCGCTCGGTTCCTTTGATCCTGGTGATTTTCTGGTTTTTCTTTCTGGTCCCCTTGATCGTGCAGGGCATCACCGGGGCGGAGCGCCCGCCGCTGATGGGTGCTGAGCGCACCGCCATCATCACGTTTATCTTGTTCGAAGCGGCGTTTTTTTGCGAGATCATGCGCGCCGGCATTCAATCCATCCCAAAGGGACAGGTGTACGCGGGCTACGCGCTCGGCCTGACCTACGGGCAAACCATGCGCACGGTGGTGCTGCCGCAGGCGTTTCGCAACATGACTCCGGTGCTGCTGACGCAGCTGATCATTCTGTTCCAGGACACATCGCTCGTGTACGTCATCTCGGCGACGGACTTCGTGGGTGCGGCGGCCAAGGTGGCGCAGCGCGACGGTCGTCTGGTGGAAATGTACTTGTTCGTGGCGTTCGTTTACTTCGTGATATGTTTCACGCTGTCCCAGCTGGTGAAGATATTGCAAACCCGCATCGCCATTGTTCGCTGAAGGGTGCCCCATGCCAAGCCCGATGATCGCCGCCAAACATGTCAGCAAATGGTACGGGAAGTTCCAGGTATTAAACGACTGCTCAACCGAGATTCACCCGGGCGAGGTGGTGGTCGTGTGCGGACCATCCGGCTCCGGCAAGAGCACGCTGATCAAGTGCGTGAACGGGCTTGAGCCTTTCCAAGAGGGCGAGATTATCGTCGATGGCCTGTCGGTGGGGCAGCCTACAACCAATCTCTCAAAACTGCGCTCAAGGGTGGGGATGGTGTTTCAGCATTTCGAGCTGTTCCCGCACATGACCATTCTCGAGAATCTCTGCCTCGCACAGACCAAGGTGCTCGGGCGCACACGCGAGGAAGCCGAGGCACGCGGAGAGAAGCTCTTAAAGCGCGTCGGCCTGACCGAGCAGGCACACAAATATCCCGGACAGCTCTCCGGCGGCCAGCAGCAGCGTGTGGCCATTGCCCGGGCGCTGGCCATGGACCCGATCTGCATGCTGTTCGATGAACCGACGTCTGCGCTGGACCCGGAAATGATCAATGAAGTGCTGGATGTGATGGTGGGACTTGCCCGGGACGGGATGACCATGATGGTGGTCACCCACGAGATGGGGTTCGCGAAGAAGGTCGCCCATCGAGTCATCTTCATGGACGAGGGCCGGATCGTCGAGGACGCCCGAAAGCAGGAGTTTTTCGGAACCCCGCGCAGTGAACGGGCCCGGGAATTCCTCTCGAAAATCCTGCATGATTAAGGCACGAGCCGTTTAAAGATAGTTCAGACAAAAAAATATTCAGGATAAAGTGTTGGCCCCTTGTTATTGTTTGATGAAAAAAGCCACACAGGAAGCATCGATCCGGCTGCGCACCCCGCTCTTTCGTGGCGAGCGGCGGCTGCGCATTGCGCTCGTGGGCATGCCCAACAGCGGCAAGAGTACGCTGTTCCATGCCGTCTCCAGCACCTCGATCCACACCGGCGAGCTCAGCGGCACGCACCGCGCCTACAACGAATGCGCGGTGCAAATCGGGCTGGACGAGGCGCGCGTGGTCGACCTGCCGAGCATCCATACCCTGCACGACCTGCCGCCGGATGACCTGGTGGCGCTTCAATACCTGTTGTGGGGCGATGAACTGCCACTGGTAAAGATTCACGAGCCCGGCGGGCCGCCGGCCCCGTTTGCCCCGCCCGATGTGATCGTCCAGGTAATGGACGCCACCGCGCTTGAGCGGCATTTGGAGCTCACGCTGGAACTCAGCCAGCTCGGACGGCCGATGGTGATTGCGCTCAACATGATGGACGAGGCCTGGAACAAGGGACTGCACATCAATGCCGCGGTTCT
>DATCZH010000072.1:0-3478 GCA_036526015.1 Sulfuricaulis sp. | reverse complement strand
TGTCGTCAGGAGCATCCGCTTCTCAACGAGCTTTCACGCAACAAAACCATCCCCATTATCGGTCTCAATTACAAAGACAAGCGTGAGGATGCGCTCGGCTGGCTTGGCAGCCTTGGCGATCCTTATGAACTGAGTCTCGCCGATCCGGACGGGCGGCTCGGCATCGATCTCGGTGTCTACGGTGTTCCGGAAACTTTCGTGATCGACAAGGAAGGGATCATCCGCTACAAGTTCATCGGCCCACTCACGCCGCAAGCTTGGGAACAACAACTAGCGCCGTTGATTAAGGAATTGTCGTAATCTCGTTGTCTCGGGAAAGGAATCATGCTGTTCCGTATTTCGTTTCTACCATCACCCCAATCTCCTTCAGGAACGGTGTTGGCAACACGCCGCCGGCGCTGACGATGACGGCATCGTTTTTGATATCGATCATCATTCCGGCGTGATCGAGCGTGACCTTGTCTGGTTCAATTCTCTTCGCAGCAGAAGGTCGACGGGGTCGTGGATCGCAATGCCATTGGCAGTGAAATCCGCTTTTTCCACCCCGTGTTCGCAGTTTACGGCTTGTTCGACTACGACACCGAATTCCAAACCCCGAACATTACTTTGATGCAAGGCAACTGGACCGGAAGCAGGGGCACCACTGCACATGTTCTGTACGATAAGCGCAAAACACCTTCCCTCACGCTGACCAATGCCTTGCTGGGCGAAACCGACACCTCGATCAAGTCACAGCTCACCACGAAATCTTACGAAGAGCTCAAGCAACAGGCGCGAGACCTGACATCCACCACGGATCTTATCAGTGCCGGCGTGGCACAAACCTTGACTACGCGATGGCAGGCGGGTTTTTCCGTGCAATCGATACATACTTCGAGCACGGCAGGAACCGTCAATCAACCGGCACAGCCGGATACCGGCAAGGTCTACACATATACAGGAAACTTGGTAGGTACCGGGCTGTTCTCCCCGCGAGATGTCAGCGTGATTAGCGTAAGTCATATTAATGCCCAGACATACGATGGCAATTCCTATTCCTTGACCAATCGTGTGCTTTGGGGGGCGAATTGGAGCCTCGATACCACTCTGAGCTGGTACAGTCAGCAAGACACCAGCACAGACACAAAGCTGCGCCGCTTCGCACCGGTGTTAAGACCCAGTTACAAATGGAAAGAGAACATCACGCTTGAGGCGGAATTCGGGGAAGAAAGTACAACCACTCAAAGTCCGACAACGGATGACAAGACCAACCGGCGGTATTGGTCGCTGGGCTACCGCTGGGATTTCTAGAAAGCCGTACGCTGATATTGGCGGTAAAAATCCAGGACCCGGGGAACGTAGGACCGTGTTTCATGGTATGGCGGGACGCGGTTGCCGTGCTGGACGACGGCCTCTTCACCGGCATTGTAGGCGGCGAGCGCGAGAGTCAGATCGTTGTCGAATTTCCCCATCAGGTCACGCAGATAGCGCGCCCCGCCCTGGATGTTCTGGGCCGGGTCGCGGATGTTCCTGACACCGTAGCGCCGCGCGGTTTGCGGCATGAGCTGCATCAGTCCCACCGCGCCCTTGCGTGAGACGGCGTGGGGATCGTAGCCCGATTCCACGGTAATCACGGCATGCAGCAGCGCCTGGTCGATTTCGTGTTCACGCGCTGCCTTTTCAATCAAGGGGCTGAAGCGCTTTAAATTTCGCGAGCGCATCCGGTGGTCACTGCTTTCAGGGATGTATCCCACGAGCTTCATGTCGGCGTACTGCGAGTTATTGGGTTTATTGGTGTAGTGAAGGGTACCGTTGGCGTCGGCAAAAGAATAAATCCCCGCGATCGCCGGTTCGAGAAAAGTAACGATCAAGAGCATTACCAGTGCCGGCACGATATAGAAATAACGCATCTCGATAGTTTTGTTGTTGCGTTGGCTTTTCTTATACTCCTGCCCGTTGCGTCCTGTAAAGGCCTACGACCGGGATTCGGACAAACGTTATTTCTTGCCCAGTTGCTCTCGTGCCTTGGCGACGATCATGCGCAAATGCTCCGCCTCTCGACTGTCCGCCGGCAGCGCCTTCAGCAGGCGCTCCCAAAGGTTCAAGGCTTTTTGATAATCCGCTTTCTGATAGGCGGCGAAACCGAGGATCCACAAAGCATCGCGGTTTTCCGGGTCAAGCTCATGCAAACGGCCGAATAGGCCTATCACCTGAGCATTCATATTCTGCGGGTCGCCGTTGTAGAGAAATCCGGCATATTCCGCCACCAGTTGCGGGTTGTCGGGATTAAGCTTGTACGCGCGTGCGTAGGCCGCATTGGCGGCATCCGGACGCCCAAGCACCGAGTAGGCGCGAGCCATCCGGAACCAGCCGTCGGCGTCGCCCGGCTGCTCGATCAAGCGCTTTTCCAGGCGCGCGACCATTTCCATCACCATGGGCGGCACGGAACCTTTGGCCATGGCATCCGGATTGATCAGACGGGTTAACGTGGCGCGCTGGGTGAGTGCGTACAGGCCCGCCGCCGACAAGGGCAGCGTAATCCCCAAAGCCACCAGCGCGGCCACCCAGGCACGGCGGGACTCGAGTTTTTCCTTTTTCTTTTTCCCTTTGCTCGTGAGCGATTTGAGCTCGCGCAACACCTTGGCCAGCTCCGCCTCCAGGCGTTCGCGCTCATCACTCAGCACCGAGGAGTCGATATTCTTGTCCGCCTCCTCGAGATCGAGCTCATTGAGCTGGGTCAGCAACCTCCCACGTACCAGCTGCAACTGGTGTTCCCGCTCGCGATCGTCCGCGAGTTTCATCTGCCGCAGCGGACGAACCAGATACCAAACCGTTACGGCCGTGATCAGCAGGGCAAAGATGGCGAGCCAGATCATGTGTTTTCTTTTTTGCGCGCGGCGCGGACAAGTGCCGCGTCTTCCTTGGATAGCTTGGGCGCCGACGGCAGGGTGGGCTTCAGGCGGTTGCGCAGGAAAACAAAACCGCTAATGCCGACCACCAGCAACAGCACGATCGGCGCGAGCCAAACGATCGCCCCCGGTCCGCTTTTGGGCGGGTTCAACAACACGTAGTCGCCGTAACGATCTACAAAATAGTTCATGATTTCATCGCGTGATTTGCCGGCCTTGATCTGCTCTCGCACGATCTGCCGCATGTCGCGCGCCAGATCGGCATTCGATTCCGAGATGGGCTGGTTCTGGCACACGGCGCAGCGCAGGTCCTTGGCAATGTCGAGCATTTGCCGTTCCAGCGGATCTTCCGTGACCGGCGCGGCAAACACCGGTATGGCAATGAACAAGGCAATCAGGAACAGGCGACGCATGAGGCTTTACTCGGCAGACAGGACGGATTTATTCCCGGCTTCACTCTCGCGTGCACGCCGGCGACCGCTGAGGGAAAGGAAAAGTCCGGAAAGAATAATTACACCTCCGGTCCAGATAAAACGCACCAGCGGATTGACATAAACATGCACCGCCCACCGGTCGCCGCCCGTGGTGTC
>DATCZH010000071.1:0-4916 GCA_036526015.1 Sulfuricaulis sp. | reverse complement strand
GATTGGCTGCTTCTCATCCTGGGCATGGTGTTGCTGGCGGTAGAGATCGGGCTGATCTTGCTTGCCCTGCGATCGTGGAAGACCGCTGCCCCGTCCATGACCTGAGTGGCGATATCGTCTCTTCGCGCCAGTGCCAGTCGTCCAAGAACGCGTCCGTTGCTCGGGATTTGACGGGACTCCTTGACACCGCACTCTGTTGGGTCAAAATCCCGGGCTTCCAAGGTCATTTCCGGTTTTTCCATGCATCTGCTCGCTTTTGGCATTAACCATCACACCGCGCCGGTAGAGATCCGCGAAAAAGCGGCGTTCTCCTCCGACCAGCTGATCAGCGCTTTGCATGATGTCACTGCCGATGGGGGTGCCAGTGAGGCCACCATCGTTTCCACCTGCAATCGAACCGAGCTTTATTGTGGCATGGATACGAAGCGCGCGGACCACCTCATTGACTGGTTCTGTCATTATCACCGGCTGAAACCCACGGACATTCAGCCATATCTTTACCGCCACCCTGACCAGGCGGCGGTCAAGCACGCCTTCCGTGTCGCCGCCGGACTTGATTCCATGATCCTGGGTGAACCGCAAATTCTCGGACAAATGAAAGAGGCCTTCGCCACCGCACACAAGGCCGGCGCCACGGGCAAGATCCTGAACCGGCTGTTTCAGCAGACCTTCTCAGTGGCCAAGCAGGTACGCACCGACACCGCCATCGGCGCCAGCGCGGTATCGGTCGCTTCGGCTGCGGTGCGGTTGGCCCGGCAGATATTCACCAAGCTTTCAGAACAAACCGTGCTGTTGATCGGCGCGGGTGACATGATCGAGCTGTGCGCCCGGCATCTCAAGGAACAGGGGATTGGCCACATGATCGTCGCCAACCGCACGCTCGAACGCGCTCAGCAGGTGGCCGCCCTATTCGACGCCGAGGCGATCTCGCTTGCGGAAATGCCGACTCGCCTAGCGGATGCGGATATCGTGATCTCCTCCACCGCCAGTCAATTACCGATTTTGGGTAAGGGCGCCGTGGAAAGCGCCCTCAAGGCACGCAAGCATCGTCCCATGTTCATGCTGGATATCGCCGTCCCGCGGGACATTGAATCCGAAGTAGCCGAACTTGATGACGTTTACCTTTACACCATCGACGACCTCAAGGAGGTCGTGCAAGAAAACATGGAGTCCCGCGAGGCCGCGGCACGCGAGGCCGAAAAGATTATCGACACCAAGGTAGTGGATTTCATGCAATGGGTTTCCTCGCTGGATGCGGTCCCCGCGATCCGTGCCTTGCGAGAATCCGCCAATGCCCTGCGCGAGGCCGAGGTTGAACGCGCGCGCCGGCGGCTGGCCCATGGAGAAGACCCCGCCCGGGTGATTGAACATCTCGCACGCGCTCTGACCAATAAATTCACGCACACACCCACCGATGTGTTGCGCCGCGCCGATCATGAGGGCAACAAGGCCCTGCTGGAAGCCGCCCGCCGCCTCTTCAATCTGGACGAGGAGTAAGCATTGTGAACCCGTCCATTGAAACAAGGCTCTCCGGCCTTGCTGAACGCTTTGAGGAAATCGAGCGGCTGCTCGCCGACCCCATAGTCATCGGTAAGCAAGACCAGTTCCGCAAGCTGTCACAGGAATACGCTGAGATCAATCCGGTGGTGAAGCTGTATGGCGACTATCTCGCCGCCACCGATCAACTGGAATCCGCGCGCGCCATGCTCAAGGACGAGGACGCCTCCATCCGCGAGATGGCGCAGGAAGAATTCACGGTTGCCCAGCAATTGATTGTCAATCTTGAAGCCGAAATCCAGGCCCTGTTGCTGCCCAAGGACCCGAATGACAATCGCAACATATTTCTCGAAATACGTGCTGCCGCCGGTGGTGACGAGTCAGCGCTCTTTGCCGGCGACCTGTATCGCATGTACAACTATTACGCCAGCGCGCATGGCTGGGAGGTGGAAGTCATGAGTCATAGTCCCGGCGAACACGGCGGCTACAAGGAAATCATCGCCCGTATCGCAGGTCAGGGCGTCTACTCGCGCCTGAAATTTGAATCTGGCGCGCACCGCGTACAGCGCGTCCCGGCCACCGAGGCCCAGGGCCGCATCCATACCTCCACATGCACCGTGGCGGTATTGCCGGAGGCGGAGGAAATCGA
The DNA here is from genome assembly GCA_036526015.1 of Sulfuricaulis sp. Taxonomy (GTDB): domain Bacteria; phylum Pseudomonadota; class Gammaproteobacteria; order Acidiferrobacterales; family Sulfurifustaceae; genus Sulfuricaulis. The sequence goes on along the minus strand of DATCZH010000071.1, from coordinate 2,770 downwards.
TGCCATTGACATCAATCCTGCGGAACTGAAGGTGGACACCTTCCGTGCCTCTGGCGCCGGCGGCCAGCACGTCAACAAGACCGACTCGGCCATTCGCATCACGCACCTGCCCACGGGGATCGTGGTCGAATGCCAGGATGAACGCTCGCAGCACAAGAATCGCTCGCGCGCTATGTCGATCCTGTCGGCGCGCCTGCTGGAGGCCGAACAGCGCAAACAGCGTGAGCAGGAAGCGGCACAGCGTAAGAGCCTGGTTGGCACCGGCGATCGCTCGGAGCGCATTCGCACTTACAATTTCCCTCAGGGTCGGGTGACCGACCACCGTATCAACCTCACGCTCTACAAGCTCGACCAAGTCATGGAAGGGAAGCTCGACGAACTCATCGATGCGTTGCGCGCTGCCGACCAAGCAGACCTGCTGGCGGCGCTGAACGCCTGAACATGAACCCAGCCACCCAGCTTCGTTCCGTGGTTACCGTGGGTGCCGTTTTGCGGAGAGCGTTGCAAGTGCTGGAATTAACCAGTCCCACCCCGCGGCTCGATGCGGAGGTGCTGGTGATGCACGTCTGTGATCTCGACCGCCGCCAACTGATTACGCGCGACCAGATGGCGCTAAGCGGTGACCAGCAATATAAGCTGGAAAACCTGCTCGCGCGGCGTCAACAAGGTGAGCCCGTCGCCTACCTCATCGGCATGCGCGAGTTCTGGTCGATGGATGTAAACGTTTCGCCGGCGACACTGATTCCACGGCCGGAAACCGAATTGCTGGTGGAAAAAGCGCTGGAACAGATTCCGTTGGCCGCGGAATGTACGATGGCGGACCTTGGCACCGGCAGCGGGGCGATCGCGCTGGCGCTGGCCAAGGAACGGCCGCGTTGCCGCGTGATCGCCACCGATATTTCGCCTACGGCGCTCGAAATAGCGAAAACCAATGGAAAAATTTCTGGCCTGACTCATATCGAATTTCGATTAGGTGACTGGTTTGCACCGCTGGCAGGGGAAACGATGGATATCATCGTGAGCAACCCGCCGTACGTACGCGCCGACGATGCCCATCTGCAGCAGGGCGACGTTCGCTTTGAACCGGCAATTGCGCTTGTGTCCGGAAAGGATGGCCTCGAGGCCATCCGCCACCTGGCAGAAAATGCGCAGAAATTTCTCAGACCCAACGGCTGGCTGATGTTGGAACACGGCCTGGATCAAGCCGGCGCCATCGATGAGTTTCTGCACCGTCACGGTTATCGTGATATCTTTTTCCACAAGGATCTGGCCGGGCACGCTCGTGTCGTGACATGCCACCGGTAATTCAACCCGGTTCAATGACGATGGATGATAAACAACTGCTGCGCTACAGCCGGCACATCTTGTTGCCGCAGATCGACGTACGCGGCCAGGATAAACTTCTCGCCGCGCGCGTCTTGATCATCGGCCTCGGCGGATTGGGTTCGCCGGCCGCGATGTATCTGGCCGCCAGCGGTATCGGCCATCTTGTTCTGGTGGACCACGACAAAGTGGAACTTACCAATCTTCAGCGCCAGATCGTGCATGCTACCGAACGTCTTGGCGAGGACAAGGTGTCCTCGGCCGCGCGTGGGCTTAAGGCAATCAATCCCGACGTGAGGGTTACGGAGATCAACCAAAAACTGGAAGGCGCTGCGCTCGAAGAAGAGGTGCGAAAGGCTGATGCCGTCATTGATGCGACCGACAACTTTGCCAGCCGCTTCGACATTAACACGGCCTGTGTGCGGGGGGACAAGCCGCTCATCTCCGGCGCCGTGGTGCGCTTCGAGGGTCAGGTGGCCGTTTTCCTTCCGGGTGGGCCTTGCTATCGCTGTTTGTATTCCGAGGGCGGCGGGCCGGATGAAGCTTGCGCCACCCTTGGCGTGCTCGCCCCGGCGGCCGGCATCATCGGTTCAATTGAAGCGGTTGAGACCATCAAGGTCTTGCTCGGATTCGGCCAGACGTTGGCCGGCCGGCTGCTCCTCTTTGATGCGCTCAGCATGGAATGGCGCGAGATGAAATTGCGCAAGGACCCGGCCTGCCCAGTGTGTGGAAAAGCATGAACGCCGTCCAGCTCCCACGCCCGATCGTTGACGAGCTGATACGCCTGGCGCAGGTATCGCCGCAGGAGGAAATTTGCGGTCTGATATCACGTGACCGCCACGGCTTCTGGAAATGTTATCCCGTTCCCAACCGGGCCGCCGACAGGAAGCATTTCTTCACACTCGATGCTAAAACACAAATCGACGCCATGCGTACCATGCGCCACCACGGCGAGGAACTGGCCGCCATTTATCACTCTCATCCCGATTCACCGCCGTTTCCCTCGCCCGCCGATGTCGCGCAGCATGAATATCCCGGTGTGCTTTACCTGATTATATCGCTCAGCGCGCGGGGCAAGCCGGCATTGCGTGGATTTCATATCCGTGAGCAAACCATTGAGGAAATCGCCATTGATCCCTAGGAGGCCGCTCTGCGCTAGCAACGGCGCCGAAGGTGGCTATACTCTTTAACAAAAGCCACCTCGGCTTCCCAAGGAGAGACCATGTCTATCGCTACCTTCGTCTTTCTCGGCATTTTTGGCGCGCTGTTTCTTTATGCCGTGACCATGTACAACAATTTCGTCCGGCTTAAGAATAACGTCGCGCAATCCTGGTCGAATATCGACGTGCTCATGAAGCAGCGCCATGACGAACTGCCCAAACTGGTCGAGGCCTGCAAAGAGTACATGAAGCACGAGCGCGGCGTGCTTCATGTACTCTTTGCAGGC
>DATCZH010000070.1:0-10732 GCA_036526015.1 Sulfuricaulis sp. | reverse complement strand
GTTACGGGCCAGGTGCATCAGTGGATCGATCAGGCGATCGATGATCGTCTTATCGATTTCTGTCTGCTCACCTTGAAAAACCAGTTCAACTTTTTTCCCTAGCCTCTGGCTCATGTCGTGAGCCATTCGCAACAACCGGTTGAATGCAAAGCTGAGCGGTAACATGCGGATGCTCATAACGCTTTCCTGCAATTCACGCGTGTTCCGTTCCAGCTGTGTTATCCCGGCAAATAGTCGGGATAAATTGTCAAAGGAAAAATTGGACGCAATCATGCTCAGCATGGTCTGCGTGATCACCAGTTCGCCCACGGTATTAATCAGCGCATCGACTTTGGGTACGCTCACCCGCAGAGTGCCTGCTTGGGCATCCATGGAAGCGACGGCCTCGGCGATGGAGCGCGGGGCCAGGGATTGCATGGGCTTCCGGTTAATTTCAAGAGAGCAATCATCTACGACCCAGCTGAAAATCTCGTTGACGGTCTCACGCAGGATCGGACCAATCAGCTCAATCTTCCACCCCATATAGCATTCTTCGGGTTTTATCTGGTCCCAACCCGGCAGGCTGCTGATATCCACCTGCACACGACATTCTCCCAAATCATCCAGTTCGCGCAGGATTCGCAGTGGATCATTACCCGTGTGAAACAGATGCAAATGGGGTCGAAACGTTATCTGCCAGTGGGAAATTGTTCCCTGTGGTGGCTTTAAAACCGGAACGGTTAAGGGCGGCGAAAACGGCTGTTCACTTTCCAGCCTTTCAAGCTGCTGGCGCACGTTCTCGATAGCATTAATGTCACCTTCTTTACCGGTTCGGGCAGAGATTATCAGGCTGCGCAGGCAATCAACGGAAAGCAGCAGCAAGCTGATGACTTTCCGTGTCGGGTGCAAATGACCATCGCGCATTGAATCAAGCCGTGATTCAAGGACGTGGGCAAACGCCACGACGTCCTCGAATCCGAAGGTGCTGCTGCCTCCCTTGATGGAGTGAGCCGCGCGGAAAATGGTATTGAGAATTTCCGGATCGGCAACTATGGTTTCATGCCCATTATTGGCCGCGGCTTTTTCCAGGTGGAGTAATTCGGTTTCCATGTTGGCTAGGCCTTCGAGGCTTTCCTCGAAGAAGGTCTGATGGAATTGGCGCATGTCAATGGCCATGGCTCTACCCCAAGACTTTTTTCACGATGGTCAGCAATTGTTCCGGATTAAAAGGTTTAACAATCCAACCGGTGGCACCGGCGACCTTACCCTGTTGCCGTTTGGCTTCCTGCGACTCCGTGGTAAGCATGAGGATAGGGATGAACTTGTATTCCGCTTGCTCGCGCAGGGATTTGACCAGCGTGATACCGTCCATGTTGGGCATGTTAACGTCGGCAATCACCAGATCGACTTTCTTTCCCTGAAGCAATTTGAGCGCCTCGTCCCCATCGGAAGCCTGAATCACCTCGTGTCCCACGCTGTTCAGCGTGAAACTGATCATCTGTCGCATCGAAGCGGTATCATCAACCGTCAGTATGATTGCCATGGCATTCCTCCTTCAGAACAACTCCACAGCGGGTCCACTTCCCGACGCGCCGCGAATCTTGGGCGTTTTCTTGGTTTCCTGTGATTCCGATTTGGCCCCGCCCACGGCCGTAGAATCGTCACGCATGCGTGACAGCCAATTCTCGTTCCCGGGAAGATTTTTCAACAGGTTTTTATCCAGGCTCACGGTTTCCTGCATCAGGTGGAATAGCGTGCGTCGCAGGTCATCCATTGGCTCCAGCATGCTGCTGAGTTTTTGACTGGTGATGTCGTGGAATTGCAGCGAGACCACGACATTCTGGACATCTTGGGCAATTTCCTTGCTGATTTCGTTGATGCGGCTGACCGTCTCTGCCACCTCGCGGTTCTTGCCCTCGAGCGACTGAGTTAATTGGAGAACATCATCCTTGATCGTCAGTGCATGTTCCATGTCGGCGGCGGACAGCGTGCGCATGTCTCCGTAGGTCTTGCTCAAGCCGGTTCTTACTTCCTTCAAGTGAACGCGGATGCGGTCGCTGAATTCATGTGAGCGCTTGCTGAGTCGGCGGACCTCGGATGCCACCACCGAGAATCCGCGTCCGTGCTCACCGACGCGCGCCGCTTCAATATCGGCATTCAGCGCCAGCAGACTGGTTTGGTCTGCCAGCTTTTCCACGTCGAGCAGAAATCCGTCGATCGCCTGCGTACGATTTTGAACGCCATCAAGTTCACGCACCATGTTGACGGACAAGTCGGCGACGCGTACAACTTCATCTGCCATCTTGTTGAGGCGTTCGTCTGAAACCCGGATGAAATCCTTCAAGGACTGAGGTGTGCCGTCGTTCGCGGCACCTTGCGTGCCTTCCAGCAGCTCCATCGCCTGGCGCGCCTGAATGGTGGCCTTGTTGATCACCGCCTCGAAACTGCTGGCAATGGTATTGGCCGCTTGTTCTGTTTGTTTAATGACGTTCACAATTTCGCGACGCAGGACCAAGGCCGCCTCGCCGTAACGCTGCGCCACCTCGACCCAGCGGCGCATCAAGTCATCGAGGCGACGGCGCTGATTGTCCGCTGCCATGTTTTGCAGAACTTCGTCAACTTGCGGTATTTGTTCAATATCCTTCGAATGCGCCATGAGTGCATCCACCTGCTCGAGGACATTTTTCGTATCGTTCCCTTCCACAAATTCTCCATCTTCGTGCTGAAAACTTTCGTTTTGCTTGCGGGCAAAGAAGGCGAGTATCGTTAAAGTGAGTACACCACACATCCAACTGCCCAGCGCCGCCCACCAAGGAACGAATGGAATCGTCCACGATAGTGAGACGGTGATGCCAACAGCGGCCCACAGCCACCAGCGCGGCCAGGAAACCGGGGAAACCAGTGAAGCGGGAATGAAATTAAAAGGTCCGTTCATGATGTCATCCCAAGAATGGATTCAAGTCCGAGCACGCGCACGGCCTGCTGTAACACGGGAGACGGACTATGCCAGCTGAGCGCCAAACCACGTTCATGGGCGCTTCGGGCAAAACCGGCCAGCACTTGCAAGATGGCGGCATCGAGGCGTTCAACCCGGCTGCCGTCCACGACAACCGTCTTGGCGGCGGTCAGCAAGGATCCGAGCCTTTCGTGAAGCACGCGGGCGTCCTGAATGCCGAGCGTTGCCTCCAGCGCCACGTGTGTGGCATCGGCGGTTTGCTTGATGTGTACCGGGTCCATGTTGTTAACCATGACGGCCCCTCCTGCGGGGTCTGCTGTCCATGTCTATTCCCATCACCCGGGGACACCCGGGCATTTCAGTTAACTACTCTTTAGTTATAGCAATAGCTGTGCCAGGCCTTGGGATTTCCCGGTATATATCTCGGTTTTATCGAATAGGACCGTGTGGGAGCGGCAGAAAATGGCTGAAAATGGCCAATAATGGCCCCAATGCCCCATGCTCCGAGGGCAACATTCAAAGACAACGGGAAACAAGCGAAAGCCGTGAGAAAGGCCCTGGACCCTGTCCAACTCCGGCAGGTGCTGCGAAGACTGTCAGCTGCTAGCGCGGCATGTTATCGAGAATGGCCTTCTTCACCGCCCCGAGCTCGGCCCTGACCTTGTGGAGTGGTCCGGTGCTCTGCTTGATAGCGGTGTCCGGGTCTTTCAGACCGTGGCCGGTCAAAGTACATACTACCTGGCTGGCTTCCGGGATTTTGCCTGTCTTGATGTCGCGCAGGGCGCCGGCCAGGGAGGTGGCCGAAGCCGGTTCACAAAACACTCCCTCTTTTTCGGCGAGCAGTTTCTGAGCGGCCAAGATTTCCTCGTCGGTGCATTCATCGAACCATCCACCGGATTCCTCTTTGACCTTCCAGGCCTGATCCCAGGATTGAGGATGACCGATGCGGATGGCGGTAGCGACGGTTTCTGGGTTATCGACCATGGCACCGCGCAGGAAAGGCGCTGCACCCGCTGCCTGGTATCCGACCATTTTGGGCCGGCTTCTTGCCACGGCACCCTTGGCAAAGGCGCACTGGCCTTGGCAGAACGTGCAGGCGGCGGTAACGTTCTTGCCGGAGGCTGAGGAGTATTCACAGTAGCCAATCCAATGCGCTGTGATGTTGCCGGCGTTACCCACAGGCAGGCAGTGAAAATCCGGCGCGCCACCGAGATCATCGATGATCTCAAACGCCGCTGTTTTCTGACCCTGCAGACGGTAAGGATTGATGGAATTGACGATCGTTACCGGTGCCTCGTCACCTACCTGTTTCACCAAAGCCATGCCGGCATCGAAGTTTCCCTGAATCTGGATCACGACCGCACCATGGATCATGGCCTGCGCCAGCTTACCCTGCGCAATTTTTCCGTCTGGTATGACCACGAAACAGGCAATGCCGGCGCGCGCGGCATACGCCGCAGCCGAGGCCGAGGTATTGCCGGTGGAAGCACAGATAATCGCACGGCTGCCATCCTCCACTGCTTTGGTGACGGCCATGGTCATGCCACGGTCCTTGAAGGAGCCGGTAGGGTTGAGACCCTCGTACTTCACGTACATCTCCACGTGCTTTCCGAGGGTGCGCGGTATATTTTGCAGGCGAATCAGAGGGGTGGCGCCCTCGCCTAAACCGATGAGGCGCGTGTCCTTCGTGACCGGCAGGCGGTCACGGTATTTTTCAATGAGGCCCGTGTAACGAGAAGCGTGGTTCATTTAGGCTATGTAACCGGACTAACAGGGTGCATGGTTCGGGAATCGATCCGTTAAATTCTCGTTTCCAGCCATCCTGATTATTTGTGTTGTGAGTCCCAGTTCGGATTCAAATGCTCAAGACGAATGCGCGCCACGGCACCCTTGATCGGGTTGAGTTTTTCGATACGAGCGATGGCATCGTTTATATTTTTTTCCTTTACGCGCTGTGTCAGGATGATCACCGGTACCGTCTCCTCGCCGGCATCCGGCTCCTTCTGCAGTATCGCTTCGATGCTGATGCCGAGATCGGCAAGGATGCGCGTAACATCGGCCAGCACACCGGGCTTATCCTGCGCGTGTAAACGCAGGTAATACGAGGTCTCAATTTCCTCGATCGGGAGAATCGGCAAATCGACGAGCGCGTCCGGTTGAAACGCCAAATGCGGCACGCGGTTGTTCGGATCCGAAGTCAACGTGCGCACCACATCGACCAGATCGGCCACCACGGCCGAGGCCGTGGGCTCAGCGCCCGCGCCGGCCCCGTAAAACAGGGTGGGTCCGACGGCATCGCCCTTGACCAGCACGGCATTCATGGCTCCTTCCACGTTGGCGATCAAGCGTCGCTCCGGAATCAACGTGGGGTGCACGCGCATCTCCACGCCACCGTTGGTGCGTCGGGCGATACCCAGGAGCTTAAGGCGGTATCCCAGTTGCTCGGCGTACTGCACATCCATGCGCGTTAGCTTCGTGATGCCTTCGGTATAGACCTCTTTAAACTTGAGCGGTATCCCAAAGGCGATTGCCGCCAGGATCGTGAGCTTGTGCGCCGCATCGGTGCCTTCGACATCGAAGGTCGGATCGGTCTCGGCATAACCCAGGCGTTGCGCCTCCTTGAGCACATCGGCAAAGTCCGCACCCCTGTCGCGCATCTCCGACAGGATGAAATTGCAGGTGCCATTAATGATACCGGCCATCCACTCGATGCGGTTGCCTGCCAACCCCTCCCGCACAGCCTTGATGATGGGAATTCCCCCCGCCACCGCGGCCTCGAACGCCACCATGACGCCCTTTTTCTGGGCATGCGAAAAAATTTCATTGCCGTGCATCGCAATCAGCGCCTTGTTGGCGGTGACCACGTGCTTGCCGCCGGCAATCGCGGCTAGCACCAGCTCACGTGCCGGCTCATAGCCACCAATCAATTCGATGACAACGTCGATTTCAGGATTGCGTACGATCTCTTGCGGATCCTTCACCAGCTGGATGCCATCCATCGGACAGGAACGCTTCTTTTTCAGATCGCGTGCCGAGGCCTGGGCAATACGGATTTCCCGCCCAGCCCGGCGTGTGATTTCCAGGGCATTGCGCGCCAGCACGCTGACTGTGCCGCAGCCCACGGTGCCGAGGCCGAGGATTCCAATTTTTACCGGTTTCATAAAGATTGTTCTTTTTTTTCGCCGATCTTGTGGCGGCGGAACATTTCACGGATGGAGCGCACGGCCTGGCGTGTGCGGTGTTCGTTTTCGATCAGCGAGAAGCGTACATGGTCATCGCCGTATTCGCCAAATCCTATCCCGGGGGACACCGCCACCTTGGCTTCCGTCAGCAACTTCTTAGAGAATTCCAGCGATCCCATGGCCCGATAAGGTTCGGGGATGCGCGCCCAAACAAACATCGTGGCCTTGGGCCTTTCCACCATCCAGCCAGCAGAAAATAATCCGCTGCATAGTACGTCGCGCCGGTTCTGGTAAGTTTGCCGGATTTCCACCAGACAGTCTTGTGGCCCCTCGAGCGCGAGTATGCCCGCCACCTGGATAGGCGTGAACATCCCATAGTCGAAATACGACTTGAGCCGGGAGAGCGCTGCCACCAGTTTATTGTTTCCGCACATAAATCCGATGCGCCAGCCAGGCATGTTGTAGCTCTTGGAAAGCGTGAAAAATTCCACGGCCACTTCCTTGGCGCCGGGAACCTGTAGGATGGAGGGCGCGCGGTAGCCATCGTACACAATATCAGCGTAGGCCAGGTCATGGACCACCCAGATTCCATGCTCCCGGGCGATCGCGATAACCTTCTCGAAGAAATCCAGCTCGACGCACTGCGTTGTTGGATTGGCTGGAAAATTAAGCACCAGCATTTTCGGCTTGGGCCAGGCGTTCTTGATGGATTTTTCCAGCTCGGCAAAAAAGTCCACGCCCGGCACGAGCGGGACATGCCGGATATCGGCACCCGCTATCACGAAACCATAGGAATGGATCGGATAACTCGGATTCGGCACCAGCACCGAGTCGCCCTTTTCCACCGTGGCCAAGGCCAGATGCGACAGACCTTCCTTGGAACCGATGGTGACGATGGCCTCGCTGTCCATGTCGATGTCAACGTCATAGCGGCGCTTGTACCATTGGCTGATCGCACGCCGCAGACGCGGAATGCCGCGTGAGACAGAGTAGCGGTGGGTGTCATCACGTTGGGCAGCCTCTACCAGTTTGTCCACGATATGCCGGGGTGTGGCGCCATCGGGATTGCCCATCCCAAAATCGATTATGTCTTCCCCGCGCTGACGCGCCCGAGCCTTGAGTTCGTTGACGATGTTGAAAACATAGGGCGGTAACCGCTTGATGCGGGAAAATTCTTCGTTTTGTGACATGTAGTTCGCCGGGCTGTTATAGTGTCAACGATCGCCAAGATATTGAATACGCATACATTATAGGGCTTTCGTCATAGCGATGGAACAAGCCAAACTTGGCACAGGCGAATACCGATCGATTACCGGCTCAGGATGAAAATACACCTCGAATCGGGCGCCGGGCTGCATTTGATTCGCGCTTACGCTCCCGGCGTCATCACCATCAACGACACGGCACATCACCGCAGCCTCATCGTCACGCCGGAGCGGGTGCTGGAATGGCCACCGGTGAGCTTCGATGATCTCCTCGCGGAGCATTTCGAGTCGATCGCCGCATTGCAACCGGAGGTTGTCATCCTGGGCACCGGCGCACGTCTGAAATTTCCGGCTCCCCGCCTGATCCGGGTGCTGGTGGAAGCGAACATTGGTATGGAGGTGATGGATACTGGGGCAGCGTGCCGGACTTATAACATACTCATGAGTGACGATCGGCGCGTAGCTGCCGCCCTGCTCATGATTGAAGGGTAACCGCCGGATACAGGGGCGCAGGGCGCTAGAACAGGGAATCGACCGAGTAGCCGGCCTTTTCCAGAATCACACGCAAACGTTTTAAGGCTTCAACCTGAATCTGGCGCACGCGCTCGCGCGTGACGCCAATATCGGCCCCGACTTCTTCCAGAGTTGAGATTTCGCGGTGATTCAATCCGAAGCGTCTTTCAACCACTTCTCGCTGCTTGTCATTAAGTTCATTCAACCACTGCTGGATCAACTGTTGCAGGTCATCGCGCTGCAGCACCTTTTCCGGATCGGGCGTGCGTTCGTCGGCAATGGCATCCAGCAGTGATCGATCGGGGTCATCATCCAAAGGGGCATCCACGGAGGCGATGCGCTCGTTGAGGCCCAGCATGCCCTTTACATCGTCGACCGGTTTGTCGAGCAGGTTGGCGACCTCTTCCGGAGACGGTTCGTGATCCAACTTCTGCGCGAGATAGCGTGCGGCGCGCTGATAGATGTTGATTTCCTTGAGCACGTGCACCGGCAGACGAATGGTGCGGGTCTGGTTCATGATGCCGCGCTCGATGGTTTGCCGGATCCACCAGGTAGCATAGGTGGAAAAACGAAAACCGCGCTCGGGATCAAATTTTTCCACAGCACGAATCAGCCCGAGATTGCCTTCCTCGATCAAATCGAGTAATGACAATCCGCGGTTCATGTATCGCCGCGCGATCTTGACCACGAGGCGCAGATTGCTTTCAATCATGCGCTTGCGCGCCTTGCCATCGCCCTTTTGCGCCTTACGCGCAAAAAACACTTCTTCCTCGGCGGACAGCAGTGGTGAAAAGCCGATCTCCTTCAGGTAAATCCGGGTGGCGTCGGCGTGGGAATAATAGGCATCCCGCTTGTCACGCTCAGCGGATTCAGCCTCGGCATCTCCCTCTTTGCCGGACGCTTCGGCAACGGGCTCGGCCGCCTCATCTTCTTCCTCGGATTCATCAGACGCCACCAGGGTTTCGTCATCCGTCTCCTCGGTTTCCGGCGTTGCTTTGGTCTGCGCGGGTCTGGGCTTGGACTTTCCCTTGCCTTTTCTGGAGGCCGGGTGAGTCGGTTTGCGTGGCGGCATAGTTACTTTCTGGGAAGATAGGCTAGCGGATCCACCGGGGCGCCGCGATATCGAACTTCGAAATGCAGCATGGCCTTGTCGGTGCCGCTGCTGCCCATGTCGGCGATTATCTGACCCCGTTTTATCACATTCCCTTCCTTGACGTAAATTTTGTCACAGTGAGCATAAGCGCTCAGAAAATCAGCGTTGTGTTTAATGATGATAAGCTGTCCGTAACCTCGAAGTCCACTTCCCTGATAGACAACTTGTCCTGTTTCCGCGGCGAAAATCGGTTGCCCCTTTTTGCCGGCGATGTCGATTCCCTTGTTCGGTCCATTGGCGGAAAAACGTTCCAGCAGATTACCCTGGGTTGGCCATAACCAGTCGAGCTTCATGCTCGCGGATGACGGTGTATGGCGCGGCAATGATGACTGATCCGGCTTTTCCGACGGCGGTCGACTCGAGGTTTGCGATCGGGTGGCAGATTCCAGCGACGGGCGTCTTTCCGCCGCATTCGATGGAGGATAAAGCCGCAATCTTTGTCCCGGTTTGATGAGATACGGCGGAGAAATATGGTTCCAACGTGCAACATCCTGGTAATCACGTCCAGACTCCCAGGCAATGCTGTACAGCGTGTCTCCTGTCTGGACGATACGATACGCGGACGCCGGCTGCCGCACCCCCATCCCCTGTTCGCTGACAGGAGGCAACGGGAAGCTTCCACAGGCAGCCATGCCAACGGTTAGGTAAACAGCGCAGGACAATTTCAGCCAGAATTTCATCCGTGCCTGCCCGATCGAGAAACACGTGTTTTCAGAACGAATTTCTCACCAGCGGGACAAAATTCACCAGTTCAAGGCGTTCCTGGGTCAGACCTTTGTCCGTTTTTTGCACCATCAATAATTCCTGCATTGCCGGTCCGCCCACCGGGATCACGAGCCTACCGTCCGGTGCCAGTTGTTCCAGGAGTGCTTGGGGGACTTCCGCCGGGGCCGCCGTGACAATAATGCCATCGTAAGGCGCATGCTCCTTCCAGCCCCAACTACCGTCTGAAAGTTTAATGTGAACATTACGACAGCCAATTTCGCGCAGCCGTTTGCGCGCCAGCTTCATCAGTGGCTCCAGGCGTTCCACGGAATAGATCTCATCAACCAGACCCGCCAGCACCGCCGTCTGGTATCCCGAACCGGTTCCCACTTCCAGAACTTTTTTCAAACGACCACCGGCAATCAGCGCCTGCGTCATGAGAGCGACGATATAGGGTTGCGAGATGGTTTGGCCGTGACCAATGGGCAAGGCCGTGTCCTCGTAGGCGCGGGTGGCCAGAGCTTCATCGACAAATACATGGCGCGGCACATTTCGAATCGCCTCGAGAACTCGTTCATCGCGGATGCCCTCCTCGCGCAGGCGCTGGAGAAGCCGATCGCGGGTTCGCCGCGAGGTCATGCCGATACCATCAACGTCCATTCTCACCAGTGCATGCCGTGTCGTCAGTATTGCTAAAATTTCTTGAGCCAGGCGGAAACCTGATCCATGGCAGTATAACGGGTCAGGTCCACATGCAAAGGGGTGATAGAGACAGAGCGGTTCCGGATGGCGTAAAAATCCGTTCCCGGACCCGCGTCATCTTCCTCTCCCGGAACACCCACCCAATAGACTGGATTGCCATGCGGATCGTCTGCGCGCACTACCGGTTCGGCCTTGTGCCGATGTCCAAGGCGCGTGGCTTCGAATCCGGCGAGCCGTTCTACCGTAACGTCCGGGACATTGACATTCAAGATGGTATCTGCCGGAAGCGCGTCGCGTTTCAGCTTCTCGAGCAATCGCAAAGTAACATGCGCCGCGG
>DATCZH010000069.1:0-10657 GCA_036526015.1 Sulfuricaulis sp. | reverse complement strand
TATCGGCTGCATGGTGAACGGCGCTGGCTTGGCCATGGCGACCATGGACCTGATCAAACTGCACGGTGGTATGCCGGCCAATTTTCTCGATGTCGGTGGCGGCACCACGGCAGAAAAAGTGGCCGAGGCCTTCAAGCTGATTTTATCTGACACAAATGTCCAGGCCATCCTGGTCAATATCTTCGGCGGCATTGTGCGTTGTGATCTGATTGCCGAAGGCATTATCAAGGCGGTAAAGGAAGTCGGCATTACGATACCGGTTGTTGTTCGTCTGGAAGGCACCAATGTTGACAAAGGACGGACACTCCTCAAGAACAGTGGATTGAAAATTATTGCGGCCGACAGCCTGACCAGCGCCGCCCAGCAGGCCGTTGCGGCAGTCAAATGAGCATACTGGTCAATAAAAATACGAGGGTGATTTGCCAGGGCTTTACCGGCAAGCAGGGGACGTTTCATTCCGAGCAGGCGATCGCCTACGGTACCCGAATGGTCGGCGGCGTGACGCCGGGGAAGGGCGGACAGAAACATCTGAATCTGCCAGTATTCAACACCGTGCGCGAGGCCGTGCAGCAGACCGGCGCCATTGCGACCATGATTTACGTGCCGGCACCGTTTGCCGCCGATTCCATCCTGGAGGCGGCCGCGGCGGGTATCAAGGTGATTGTGTGCATTACCGAAGGCATCCCGGTGCGCGACATGCGCAAGGTCAAGGTCGCGCTGCATCAATATCCCGGCGTATCGCTCATCGGTCCCAACTGTCCTGGCATCATCACTCCCGGCGAGTGCAAGATCGGCATCATGCCCGGCATGATTCACCATCCGGGCACTGTCGGCATCATTTCGCGCTCCGGCACGCTGACTTATGAAGCGGTGTATCAGACCACGCTGGAAGGGCTCGGTCAGAGCACATGCATCGGCATCGGCGGCGATCCCATCCAGGGGCTGAATTTCGTGGACTGCCTAAAGTTGTTCCAGGCGGATCCGGGCACGCGCGGCATTATCATGGTCGGCGAGATCGGCGGGCAGGCGGAGGAAGACGCTGCCGCGTATATTAAGGATCACGTGACCAAACCGGTGGTCGCCTATATCGCCGGGGTAACCGCACCCAAGGGCAAGCGCATGGGCCACGCCGGTGCCGTGATTGCCGGCGGCAAGGGCACAGCGGAAGAAAAATATCGCGCGCTGGAAGTGGCCGGGGCGCACACCGTGCGATCACCTGCGGATATCGGGGCACGCATGCGCGAAGTGCTTTCCTGACATGAGCACGCGTCTGCGCATCGCGCTTGGACAGCTCAATCTGCTGGTGGGCGATATCGCCGGCAACGCCGCGAAGATGATTGCCGCGGCGCAGCGCGCGCGCGATGAACTCAAGGCGGATCTTGTCCTGTTTCCCGAACTCGCGCTTACCGGCTATCCACCCGAGGATCTGCTGTTGCGCCCCGACCTCAGCGTGCGCGTGGAGCTGGCGCTGGGTGAGATGCTCAAAAACATTTCCGGTATCGATGTGATCGTGGGTTATCCCAAGCGGCAGTACGGAGAGATGTTCAACGCCGCCTCGCTGTTGCGCGGCGGCAGGGTGGCGTCGACCTATTTCAAGCACATTCTTCCCAACTACGGCGTGTTCGACGAAAAACGTTACTTCGCCGAGGGCACGGACCCCTGCGTGCTGGATATCAAGGGGATGCCGGTGGGGCTCACCGTCTGCGAAGACATCTGGGAGCGTGGGCCGGTGGAGCAATGCGTGAATGCGGGCGCGCACCTCGTGGTGAATATCAATGCGTCGCCTTACCACCGGAGAAAGGGACAGGAGCGTTCTGATATTGTTGCCCGCCGGGCGCGCGCCAATGGTGTGCCGATTGTCTACCTGAATCTTGTCGGGGGGCAGGATGAGCTGGTATTCGACGGTGACTCCTTTGTCGCCAACAGTCGGGGCGAAATGACCCAGCGTGCTCCCGCCTTCGTCGAAGGTTTGTATCTTGCCGAAATCGAGACGGGAGACCAGGCCGAACCCGTGGCGGCGCAGATCATGCCGGATCTTTCCGAGGAGGAGAGCGTCTATTCTGCGCTGGTCCTGGGCGTCCGCGACTATATCGCCAAGAACAGGTTCGTTGGCGCCGTCATCGGTCTTTCCGGCGGCGTGGATTCGGCCCTCACTCTATGCATCGCGGTGGATGCCATCGGTGCGGACCGGGTCGAGGCCGTGATGATGCCGTCTCCCTTCACGTCCTCGATGAGTCTCGAGGATGCACGGACTCAGGCGCTCACGCTCGGTGTGAAGTACAGTTTCATCCCGATCGAGAATCTTTTCGAATCGTTTCGCGCGGCGCTCAAGGAGGAATTCAAAGGACGGGAGCCGGACACGACTGAGGAAAACATCCAGGCACGCATCCGCGGCACATTGCTGATGGCCATCTCGAACAAGACCGGCAAACTGGTGTTGACCACCGGCAACAAGAGCGAGATGTCAGTCGGCTACGCCACGCTTTACGGCGACATGGCCGGTGGTTTTGCTGCGATCAAGGATGTGCCCAAGACACTGGTGTACCGTCTGGCTGAATACCGCAACAAGATCAAACCGGTTATTCCGCGCCGTGTATTCGAGCGCCCGCCCTCGGCGGAATTGGCGCCGAACCAGAAGGACACGGATTCCCTCCCACCGTATGCGGTGTTGGATCCGATTCTCGAACGCTATGTCGAACTCGATCAGTCGGCCGAGGATATCGTCGCCGCCGGTTTTGACGAGGCTGTCGTACGGCGCGTGCTGGGCATGGTGGACCACAATGAATACAAGCGCCGGCAGGCGGCGCCGGGCGTGCGCATCACCCCCCGGGCCTTTGGCCGCGACCGGCGCTATCCCATTACTTCCGGGTATCGGACTGAGGTGAATAACAAGGTCGGTGGTAACGCTCCGGCGAGTGGTATTTAATAGACAGCACAGATTCAACCTGATTCGAGGTTTCCGACAATGAAAAAAATCGAGGCCATCATTAAACCCTTCAAGCTGGATGACGTGCGCGAGGCCCTGTCCGAGGTCGGCGTGAGTGGCCTGACCGTGACCGAGGTCAAAGGCTTTGGCCGGCAGAAGGGGCACACGGAACTCTACCGCGGGGCGGAGTACGTGGTGGATTTTCTGCCCAAGGTGAAGATCGAACTGGTGGTAGATGAAAAAATGCTGGACCGTTGCATTGAGGCCATTACCGGCGCGGCGCGCACGGGCAAGATCGGTGACGGCAAGATTTTTGTCACGCCCGTCGAGCAGGTGATCCGCATTCGCACCGGCGAGCAGGGGCCCGAGGCGATATAACCACGGCCGTTAGCGACGCGCTGTTTGCGCAGCGATTTTGCCAATATACCGGCTATCTGGAAAATTCCGGCGTAGCACCTTCAAGGTATCGGTGGCAAGGTCGTCCATTCCCATGGCCTTGTAAGACAAGGCCATGATCCCGAGCGCGTCTTCGGTGGAGGGTGTGCGTGGGTACTTCTCCAAAGCGTATTTGGCGCGATTAACCGCCGCCACGTAGGCTGAACGTTCATAGTAAAAGCGTGCCACCAGCGTTTCGTATTTCGCCTGGGCCTCGAACAAATAGGACATGCGCTGCCGCGCATCGGCGGCATAGCGGCTATTGGGGAAACGGGTCACGATCTCGTTGAAGGCATTGTAGGATTCAAGCGCGCCCTTGGGATCACGATCGGCAAGGTCATCCTTGGAACCCAGGAGCCAGTTCACCAGGTTTTTCTCTCCACGAAAATTCACCAATCCTTTGATGTAGTAGGCGTAATCCACATTGGGGTGCGTCGGATGCAAGCGGATGAACCGCTCGGCCGCCGCAATGGCCAGCGCCGGCTCTTCGTACTTGTAATAGGCATAGGCGATTTCCAGTTGTGTTTGTTCGGCGTAGCGGCCGTAGGGGTAGCGTGCTTCGAGCGTTTCAAAGTATTTAATCCCGCCCTCGTAGTCGCCGTCCTCGATTTTCTTCTTGGCCTCCGTATAGAATTTTTCCGGCGACCAGTTTTTGGTCGGATCCTCCGTGATACCGGAACAGCCAGCGATCAACAGGAAAACGAGGGCGGCCAGTGGCCGGATGAGGCGATACATTCGATTTACCCCGAAACAACGTATAAAGTCGCGGCAGCTTAACCCGATTTCACTTCATCGAAAAGACCTGTGGAAAACGTGAACCAGGAATCAAGATTGTCGGCAAACATCCCGCCCAAGTTGGCAGGCCTTCGGCTCGATCAGGCGTTGCCGGCGCTGTTCACGGATATCACGCGTTCGCGGTTACAGCAATGGATCGAAGACGGGCGTGTTACTCTCAACGGCCGGGTTCCACGGAAACGTGACAAGGTGAGAGAGGGCGATGCGGTGGAACTGATGGTCCCACTGCCAGTGGATTCAGGCTGGAAAGCACAGTCGCTTCCGTTGGAGATTGTGTACGAGGACAACGAGCTGCTTGTTATCAACAAGCCACCCGGCCTGGTGGTGCACCCGGGAGCGGGTAATCCGGAAGGAACTATGCTGAATGCCCTGATTGCGCACGCGCCAAAACTCAGGCAGCTTCCCCGCGCCGGGATCGTGCATCGGCTCGATAAAGACACCTCGGGCTTGCTGGTGGTGGCGAAGACCGAGCGCGCCCGTCAGAACCTGATTGAACAACTCCGGGAACACAGCGTTGAGCGCGAATACCTCACCATCGTCTACGGTGTCATGGTTGCCGGTGGTACCATCGAAGCTCCCATCGGCCGTCACCGCACCCAACGCACGCGCATGGCCATAAGCCATCAGGGCAAGCCCGCCGTCAGTCACTATCGCGTGATGAAAAAATACCGTGCGCACACCTTGGTGCAAGTGAAGCTCGAATCGGGACGCACGCACCAGATTCGCGTGCACATGGCACATCTGCATTACCCTGTTGTCGGCGACCCGGTGTATGGCGGACGTTTACGAATACCCGCCGGGGCCAGCGAGAATCTGAAAAACGCGTTGCACAATTTCAAGCGCCAGGCCCTGCATGCCCTTAAACTGTCATTGGTTCATCCCGAAACGGGCAAGCGCTTGCAATGGGCCACTTCCGTTCCGGAGGATATGAGCCAGTTGATGGGAGCATTGGCGCAGGATACCAAGTCTCACAAATAGAAAAAAATCCTTCACCGGTAGCGACACCCACGCATCCCTTGTAATATCTGCCGTGAGCAGAACACGAATATCCCATGGCGGCGACGATCAACACTCTCGAGTTCATCATTCCCGACTGGCCGGCGCCGGCGCAGGTAAGGGCGCTGACGACCACGCGTCACGGTGGATTCAGTGTTGGGCCGTACGCGACTTTTAATCTCAGCAATCTCGTGGGTGATGAGCCCGGGAGCGTCAAGCACAATCGAGCGTTATTGAAGGATGTTCTCCAGCTTCCCGCTGAACCGTTGTGGCTCACGCAGGTGCACGGCAACCGGGTCATCGATGCCTTCGACGCCGGACCCGGCGAGGAAGCAGATGGTTGTGTGACCGGCACGGGCGGAGTGGTGTGTGCGGTGTTGACGGCGGACTGTCTGCCCGTCTTCCTGTGCGACCGGCGCAGTACGCGCATTGGAATCCTGCATGCCGGATGGCGCGGTCTGGCAAGTGGCATCATCGAGGAAGGATTACGCCGGCTCAAGCTTCCGACGGCAAATCTCTTGGTCTGGCTCGGTCCCGCGATTGGTCCGTCGGCTTATGAAGTAGGTGACGAAGTGAGAAAAGTCTTCGTCGGCCAAGACCGTGAATTTACAGAATGTTTCACGGCCATCCCCCATCGTCCAGGACGCTGGCTCGCCGATCTTTACGACATTGCGCGACGGAAACTACGCTCACAGGGGGTGCACGAAATCCATGGCGGTCTGCGTTGCACCTTGCGCGAGCGCGAGTTTTTTTATTCTCACCGGCGCGACGGCACCTGCGGTCGTATGGCCTCGCTCATCTGGCTGGATAAAAACGCGCGATAGGCTATGATGCCCGCTTTCTCGCCGGGCCATTTTCCCAGATGGATTCACTGATTCTCTGGATTATCGTATTTACCGCGCTCGGTGGCGTGCTTAGCGTTCTGGCGGCGGCCACTTTCCTGCTGTTGCCGGAATCGAGTCGTACGCGAATGCTATCGCCGATGGTGAGTTTCGCCATCGGCACGCTGCTCGGCGCCTCGTTCTTGGCGATCCTGCCACACGCCTTTGAGACACCAGGGGTGGACGCGCATCGCGTCACGCTCACGGTTTTGTGCGGGATACTTGCTTTTTTCTTTCTCGAAAAAATGGTGATCTGGCGCCATTGTCATACCCATGATTGCGATGTCCATGGAAGCACGCATATCCCGAAAGACCAAGCTCAGGGGGCTTCCGAGGTTCATATCCCGGACGTAGAGCGTGCACGCGATGCGGCGGCGGGAAAGCTGATACTCATCGGTGACGGGATCCACAACATGGTGGATGGTGTACTGATTGCGGCCGCCTTCCTGACCGACATTCACCTCGGCGTCATCACGAGCATCGCCGTCATTGCCCACGAGATCCCCCAGGAGCTCGGCGACTTTGCGATTTTGCTCCAGAGTGGATACCGCCGGGGGCGGGCGCTGCTGTACAACGCGCTAACCGGATTAACCACGATCATCGGCGGTGTCGTGGCCTTCTTTTTCCTGTCGCTGGCCAATCTCCTCGTGCCGTATGTCCTGGCCATTGCCGCTTCCAGCTTCATATACATTGCCGTGGCTGATTTGATTCCCGGATTGCACAAGCGGCCCGAGTTCAGCGCCACGGTTCAGCAGATGGCATTGATTGGGCTCGGCATCTTCGTGATTTTTGCCACCCATTCAACGCTGCACTGATTGGCGGCATCTTTTGATGTGGCGGCGCCAGGGTGACGCGCCGATTTCAGAATCCAGGCAATGAATAACGTAATTTGTTATGGCTTTCTTAGGCCTTCACTGTATATCACTTCGTTTTCAAGGTAATCAAAAGGAGCAATATTGAATTGTTGACCGTTTGACTCTGGCATGGGTTGTGCAACTATTGAATATAACACTCTGATTCAATTTGCCGTCGGAGCGTAAAAGTGAATTTTGTTATTAGGCGTGGCAGCCCGACACTTGCCCGGATCGTTTTTCAGTCTGCAACATGCATGCTGCTGGCATTGGTGATTTTGCTCATGCCTGCCGCCGCCCACGCTGATACCAAAATGGTGCGCATCGGTCTGCTCGCGCACCGTGAAGATAGTCTGAATTATTGGTCGCCAACCGCAGACTACCTCACACAGCAGATTCCAGGTTACCGCTTTAGTATCATGTCGCTCGACAACCGTTCCATCGGTCCCGCGGTAGCGCGCGGCGAAGTGGATTTCGTGCTGACCAATCCCGGATCGTATGTCGAGCTGGAGGCGCGTTATGGTGTCACGCGCATGCTGACGTTGCGTAATCTTCGTCAGGGACAGCCGTATACCGTGTTTGGCTCAGTGATCTTCACGCGAATCGACCATCCGCATGTCAGAAATCTGAAAGACCTTCGAGGGCGGACATTCATGGCAGTCGGCAAGAATGCCTTCGGCGGTTTCCTCATGGCCTGGCGCGAGTTCAAGGATCGCGGCATTGATCCTTTCAAGGATTTCACCGAAATCAAGTTCGTCGGTCTGCCTCAAGACCCGATTGTGCACGCCGTGCTTGATGGGGATGTGGACGCGGGAACGGTTCGCACCGACACGCTGGAGCGTATGGCCGCCGCCGGCAAGATTCAGCTAGAGCAAGTCCGCATCCTCAACCCGCAGCAAGTAGCGGGTTTTCCGTTCGCCCTCAGCACCCGGCTCTATCCCGAGTGGCCATTCTCCAAAGTACGCCATACATCCGATGCACTCGCGCAGAATGTGGCAATCGCATTATTGAGCCTGCCATCCGGGCACACAGTGTTAAATGCGAGCAAATCCGCCGGCTGGACCGTGCCGCTCGATTACACGCCCGTGCATGATCTCTATCGCGAATTGCGCATCGGTCCTTACGAAGACTACGGCAAGCTATCGACTGTCGACGTCTTGCGCCACTACTGGCACTGGATCGTCAGCGCAGTAATCGTGTTTATTGTGCTCGGGACGGTCGCGTTATATATCTTGCGACTTAACCGCATATTGAGCCAGTCACAGATCAAATTGCTCAAGGCGTCTGAAGAGCTGGAGCATGCTAACCAGCGTCTTGAACATCTGTCTACGCAAGACGATCTTACCGGGATTGCCAACCACCGCTACTTTCAGGAGCATTTCGATCTGGAGTGGCGACGCCAATGCCGGTCAGGCAGACCGCTTGCGTTGCTCATGATCGATGTGGATTATTTTAAGGCAATGAATGACGCCCTCGGTCATCTTACGGGAGATGAATGTTTGCGCCAGATTGCTCTGACGCTGGCCAGAAGTCTGCGTTGGGCCGGCGATGTCGTGGCCCGCTACGGTGGTGAAGAATTCGTGGTTATCTTGCCCGAAACGGATATCGAGAAAGCAATAACGCTTGGTGAACGCCTGCGCACGGCAATTGAGGACATGGGATTTGAACATCCGAATTCAAAAGTTAGCCGCTACGTGACAGTCAGTATCGGTGTGGCCAGTATTGTGCCCGCGGATCAGCAAAATTCAGACGAGCTAATAGCCATGGCCGATCGCGCCATGTATCGCGCTAAGCAGACCGGGCGCAATCGTGTGGTTGCCGAGGGTGCGCAAAATAAGCCGGAGCAATCAGTTACGGCGAACTAGTTACAGATAAACTTACAGATAAACGTACCCTTTACGGCGCAGGCGCGTCTCTTCATCCGGGCCGAACGGCACCACCTCGATGAAGGCAGGCAGATCTTCGTCCCGGATTCCCAGATTTTTCATCTCCGTCTGGCAAATCTTTACATCAATGATTTTCTCGGCATTGAGGCGCGCTGCTTGGTCCACAATCACGCGAAATTGCGAATAATTCTTCCTTGAAAATATTTCGATTTCGGGACCGTGTAACACCAGCGCGATCCCGGTACCGAGACTGTCGGCACGCAATTTTTTCGATAACTCTTCGGCGCGAGTCAGCATCCCCGCGATCTCCTCCGGGGTATGCAAGCTGACATTGAACAAGAAACGTCCATTTTCTGCGGTCAGGCTAGTGGCCGGTGGCTTCGGTGTCGGCGCCGTAGACATCCGGGTTGATGGCGGCGTGGCCAGGAACGCCGCCGCGGCAATGCCGGCGATTATTGTGACAACAATGGCTATTTGCTTGTGGCGCATTCTGTGCTTTCAGAAATCTGCCATTCAATCACGTTCTTGGAAACGCAGGGACAAGTCTACTGCAGAGACATTCTTGGTTATATCCCCGATCGAAATGAAGTCTACGCCGGTTTCCGCGACAGCGCGGATGTTGGAAAAACTGATACCGCCCGAGGCCTCCAGCGAGGCACGTCCACCAGCTTCTCGCACGGCGGCTTTCAGTTCCTCAATGCTGAAATTATCGAGCAGGATGCGAGTGGCACCGGCCTGGAGGGTCTCACGCAGCTGTTCGAGATTCTCTACCTCGATCTCCACGGTGATACCAGGCGGGGCAGAGACCTTGGCCGAGTGCAGTGCAGCGGCGACAGAGCCTGCTGTAACGATGTGGTTTTCCTTAATCAGAATGGCGTCGAACAAGCCCATGCGGTGATTTTGTCCGCCGGCGCAAACCACGGCGTATTTCTGCGCACGTCGCAGCCCCGGAACAGTCTTGCGAGTATCGAGAATAATCGCGCGCGTTCCCCGCACGGCTTCCACATATTTCCGCGCCAGTGTCGTGGTACCAGAGAGCAATTGAAGGAAATTCAATGCGGTGCGCTCGCCGGTCAGTAGTGCGCGCGCCGATCCGCGCAGGCGGCAAAGTGTTTGCCCGGGATGAATGGCATCACCGTCTTTGCAGGTCCAGTCGATGTGAATACGACTGTCCAGCTGACGAAAAACCTCATCGCACCAGGCGGTACCGCAAAGTACGGCGTCCTCGCGGGTGATAATCTGCGCCTGGGCCTGTGCCTCGGCAGGAATGAGGCCTGCCGTAAGATCGCCCGCACCGATGTCCTCGCTCAACGCGATCCGGATGGTTTCGGCAATGTTTTCTGGAAGTTTTGGCACCGAAGTTGCGGCAGAATGTTATAGGATAGGCGGAATTATTTTTTGTTACGCTCGATACGCCGAATGACCGCGGTCAGTATGGGCGGTGTCAGCAATGTCGTCAGAATGACTACAGCGACGATTATTGAAAAAATCTGGTCACTGACAACGCCGAGCGCCTTGCCAGTAACAGCGAATACCAGACCGACTTCGCCACGCGGTGCCATGCCCCAGCCTACGATCCATTTATTGGCGGTTCCGGCCGCCAGCCCGGCTACCAGTTTTCCGATAAAGGCGACGACAGTGATACCAAGGGCGGTGATGAGTGTTGTTGTGCTGAAAAACACATCGAGTTTCACCTGCAGTCCTGTGTATACAAAAAACAGCGGCACCAGAAAGTGCCCAACCGGTTCAATTAATACCAACAGGCTGTTTTTTTCATGATGTTCGATCGTCTTGTCCAATTCCCGGGCCGTCTCGTGGTCACATTTGGCAGTGATACGTCGGATATCGGCGACCAGTTCAGGTTGCGCAAAATCGCGGAAATGCACC
>DATCZH010000068.1:0-7052 GCA_036526015.1 Sulfuricaulis sp. | reverse complement strand
CGATCATTTTCCGGACATTGAGATTTCTGCACGGCTCCTCAAACGGCTCGGGCTGTCGCACGAGGTGATTCATGCCACATCGACCATGACACCCGAGTTCAGTTTGGCGTTCAAGCAAAACGTTTATCTGGCGCACGACCACTACGGACACGATGCCGAGGCAATCCTCAATCACTTTGGCCGCACTAAGGCAGTGCTCACCGGCAGTGGCGCCGAGGTGGGACGCTGCGCATTTCGCCTGAAACTTCCTCATGCCGACCATGTTCGATTCACGCCTGAACTGCTGGCGTGGCTTGAATATGGATCAACGCACCCGTTTCTTGTCGATCACTTTCGCGAATGGCTGACGGATGTCAGCAGACAGAAACACGTGAAGCTGCTCGATCTGCTAGAGTGGGAGCAAGATTATGGAAACTGGCTGGCAATGACGACACTTGAATTCGATATTGCTTGGCGTGAGAATTTTACGCCTTACAATTGTCGCCAGGTATTCGCGACACTCCTTGGCGTGGATGAGCGTTACCGGCGAGCGCCCGATTATCTACTGTTTCAACGCGCCATTCAGAAAGCCTGGCCGGAGCTGTTACATGAACCCATTAACCCGCACCGGAACATAGGGAGGCTCGCTTTGTGGATTTCGAATCTGAAAGCGCTGGTTCATTACTGGCGCTTTCGGTATGAGCAGCATAAGCAGAAAAAACGCAGCCACTGACAAGTATCTCTTTTAAAGATCCTTTCTTCACTCGAGGACAGAAGCACCGGCTCGGGCGACCTGGCCGTCTTCGGAGGGCTTAACACCGCTGACGCCGATAGCGCCGACAATCAGGCCTTTCCAAACCAGCGGCACGCCCCCCTCCGATGCCAGGACTCCGGGTAGGTTGAGCACGCGCGGTTGGCCGTCAGTAAGCATCTTTTCCCATTCCAGGGTTGGACGCTTAAAGGCCACGGCCGCTCTGGCTTTCTGAATCGCCACTTCCACGCTGGCAAACTGGGCGTTGTCGAGTCGTTCCAGATTGATCAGATGGCCGCCGTCATCCACGATGGCAATGACCACGGGCCAGCCTTGCTTCACCGCCTCGGCTTCTGCTGCGGCGATAATTTTTTTGGCCGCCACCAGGTTCAGTGTCGGTTTTTCCATAAGACTAATATTATCGGGCATTTTGATTCTCCATATCCGTCCAATCAATTAACAACCTCGGAAAGCCAATTGCGCGTCGTCTTGGAAGGCCGCACACCGGGCTTGTGAGAATGCATCCAGTTTACGCATAATCGGACTCTCTACATTCCGGTCAATTTATGTTCATCGCCCATCTTTTCAGCATCGTTCTGCCGGTTTACGTCATAGTCGCCGTCGGCTACCTGTACAGCCGCTGGCGCAGCCCGGACATGACCGCAGCCAACCAGATTAACATGATGATACTGCTGCCGGCGCTGCTGTTTCATGTCCTCTCTGGCAAGGACTTCCGTCTCGGCGAATACGGCTGGCTCGCTCTGGGCGGTGTAGCGATCGTGCTGGGTTCCGGTCTGTTGGCGCTGCCGGTGGCGAAGCTGAAACGGCTTTCGTATAAAACCTTCGTTCCGCCAATGATGTTCTCCAATGCCGGCAATATCGGCTTGCCGCTCGCGGTGTTTGCGTTTGGCGAGCAGGCACTTCCGGCGGCGGTCGTGCTGTTTCTGGTCGAAAGTGGCCTGCATTTTACCCTCGGCACCTATCTGATGGATCATCGCGCGCGATTCCGGGAAATTCTGGTGCAACCGTTCGTAATCGCCACGCTTGCCGGTATTGTTTTCAGTCTCATGGAATGGAGGGTCCCTGGACCTCTGCGTGAAGCCGTCGGCCTATTGGGGCAAGCTTCCATTCCATTGTTGCTTTTTGCTCTCGGGACGCGGCTGACGCGTATCGATTTCTCGGAATGGCGCATCGGCCTGTTGGGCGCCTTGATATGCCCATTATCGGGGCTGGCGGTATTCTTGTTGGTTCGACCGATTCTGGATTTAAATCCTTTGCAAATGAGCCTTCTGCTCGTCTTCAGCATGTTACCACCAGCGGTGCTCAATTATCTTGTTGCGGAGCAATATCAACAGGAGCCGGGTAAGGTCGCGTCCATCGTGCTGCTGGGAAACCTTGCTGGTTTCTTCACGTTGCCGCTGGCACTCGCCTTTGCCCTGTAATGATTATTTTTCGAGGACGATGCCTGCTTCTCCGGAGACACATCTGTTAACGCAGGAATTCTTTTGGATACCGTACGGCGGTGCCGTGTATGGCACAAGGTCGTCAAGAATCCCAAAAATGAATCTGTAGCGTACCCACTACTTGTCCGAATAACACATGAAAAAAGCACGAACACGCAATGTATCATTCTCCGCTATAATCACGGCCGCATATCAGGGAATCCGGACGCCGGCTGTTGCCCCACTTTAAGCAGTTAAATGGATCGTTCATCCTTCACAAATCTGATAAATATTTTTACGCGTAGGCGCGTGCGCCTGTTGCTGCTCGCGCTGGCGCTGATGTTGTCCGGCTTTGCGCTGTATCTCGACATCACCGTGCGCACGCAGTTCGAGGGGAAACGCTGGGCCATGCCAGCGCGGGTCTATGCGCGCCCGCTCGAACTTTATCCGGGAATGAAATTGCGTGCTGACCAGTTGGTGCTGGAGCTGGCCATGCTGGATTACCGCGTCGCAGACAAACCGAAAGAGCCCGGAAGTTATCGACGAATAGGAGACGAGTTCATAATCCATACGCGATCGTTTACCTTTTGGGATGGCACTCAAACGTCGATGGCGCTGTATGCCGACTTCGATGCCGCACGCCTCAAGAAACTGACGAATCGTGACACAGGTCAGGAGATAACGCTGGCACGGCTGGATCCCGTGTTGATCGGCGGTATTTATCCGGCACACAACGAAGATCGTGTGCTGATCCGGTTTGATGAGATCCCGCCGCACCTGATCAAAGCACTTACCACTATCGAAGACCGGAAATTCTTTACACACCATGGAT
Source organism: Sulfuricaulis sp. (assembly GCA_036526015.1). Lineage (GTDB taxonomy): Bacteria > Pseudomonadota > Gammaproteobacteria > Acidiferrobacterales > Sulfurifustaceae > Sulfuricaulis. The sequence goes on along the minus strand of DATCZH010000068.1, from coordinate 4,048 downwards.
TTTCTGCCCGTGGCACCGCGCGCGCATTGATATCCATCGTGACTGGCGGTGGCGTACAGGGAGGGAGCACCCTGACGCAGCAGCTTGTCAAAAATTTCTTTCTGACATCCGAACGGACCCTTCGACGCAAATTCACGGAAGTCATCATGTCCCTCCTGTTGGAATTGCATTATTCAAAACAGGAAATCCTGGAAGCCTATGCGAATGAAATTTATCTCGGCCAGGATGGCAATCGCGCCATTCACGGTTTCGGGCTCGCCAGTCATTATTATTTTGACAAGCCGATTTCCAAGCTGGATACGGTCCAAGCAGCCTTGCTGGTCGGGCTGGTCAAAGGCCCCTCGCATTATGACCCACGCCGCCAACCGGCCCGCGCGCTGGCGCGCCGCAATCTGGTGTTACAAGAAATGCGCAAGCAGGATTATTTGACTCAGGAGCAGTTTATCGCGGCACGCTCCGCCCCGCTGGGTGTAGTGGAAAAAGCGCCTGAAGGAACGTCACGCTACCCGGCTTTCGTGGAGTTGGTGCATCGACAGCTGCGGCGCGATTATCGTGAAGACGATTTGCGTTCCGAAGGTCTGCAAATATTCACTACGCTCGACCCGATGGTGCAGGTCTCTGCCGAACGCGCACTCGCCAGCCGTCTGACACAACTGGAAAAAGACCGGCGTCTTCCAACAAAAAGCCTGGAAGGCGCGATTGTTGTCAGCAGTTCGCAACACGGCGAAGTCCAGGCGCTTGTGGGCGGCCGGGATACACGCTTTGAAGGGTTCAACCGGGCGCTGGATGCCACGCGTCCAGTCGGTTCGTTGATCAAACCCGTGGTATACCTGACGGCGCTGCAGCGCCCGGACACCTACACGCTGGCGACCCTGCTCGATGACAGTCCACTCGTCTGGCGCGAACGTGGTACCAAGGACTGGGAACCCCAGAACTATGACAAGGAATTCCATGGACAAGTACCACTGCGTGTCGCGCTCGCAAATTCCTATAATGTCTCGACGGCACGCCTGGGTCTGGCGCTGGGCGTGAACCGTATCATGGACAATGTGCGACAACTCGGTGTCCAACGTGAACTACATTACTATGCCTCGAGTCTTTTGGGGGCGGACAGTTTGAGTCCGCTCGAAGTCACACAGATGTACCAGACATTTGCCAGCGGCGGTTTTCGTATCCCCTTGCGCACCATACGCGAAGTGCTATTGGCGAACGGCCAACCGTTACAGCGCTATTCGCTATCGGTAGAACAGGTCATTGAACCTGGCCCCGCCTTCCTGGTGACCCATGCACTGCAATCCGTGGTGCGCGAAGGCACGGCTGGTGCCGTGAAGAAATATTTTTCCTCAGAATTAGATCTGGCCGGCAAAACCGGGACCACCAACGATTTGCGTGATAGCTGGTTCGCCGCCTATACCGGTGACCGGCTGGCAGTGGTGTGGATCGGCCGGGATGACAATCAGCCGATCAACATGACTGGTGCCGGAGGTGCAATGACGGTCTGGGGCGAAATGATGTCGCGGCTCGACCCTGACCCGCTAGCGCCGCCGATTCCTGATAACATTGAATGGGCCGGGATTGACTCGATTACTGGTTTACGCGCCGATGAAAATTGCCCAGGAAGAGTCAATTTACCTTTCCTTCGTGGATCGGTACCGACGGAAACGGCCCCTTGCGCTAATCCAGCCCCGGCACGTTCACTGAAAAACTGGTTTCAGAGATTATTTCAATGAGTAAGTGCTTTTCCCTCCTGACTGTCATGGCGTTAGCATCGCTTCTCTCAGCGTGTGCCGGTCTGTACGCGCCAATGCCGGAGGTCCGGCCGGTTTCGGATAACAACGCCGTTCTGGCTCTGATGGAATCAGCCAGAACCGATAACGCCGCCGGCAAACCGGATGCTGCCGCGGCCACGCTAGAACGAGCGCTGCGCATCGAACCGCGCAATCCGGTCTTGTGGCAAGAACTGGCCCGACTACGTCTACAACAAGGCCAATATCAGCAGGCCGAGGGGTTGGCCGCCCGGTCGAACGGCTGGGCGGCAAACGACAAGCCTCTGCGCGCTGAAAATTGGCGCCTGATAGGAGAAGCGCGACTGAAACGCGGCGATCATGCGGGAGCCCAGGGCGCTTTTGATACGGCCACCCGATTGGGAATCGAGTAGGCGCTTTTCAGACTGGAAAATTGCCGGGCCTTTCAATAGTCTTTCAGAAAACCGTTGCCCTTAATTTTCCTGAGGTCTTAATATTCGGAAATGAATCGGTTGAGTTTACTGATGGGGGTGATCTTTCTTCTGACGGGATGTGCAACGCCGGAAGCGGAGATCTTGACGAAAATCGCATCGTATCCGCCAACCTTGACCGTTGAAGTTCTGCTCGACCGCCCTTCCCGACCCTTCAAAACCATCGCCATTCTGGGAGATATTTACGGAGGCACATCGGAGGAAGTTAATGAACGTCTCTCTCGCAAGGCACGTGAGATTGGCGCGGATGCCATCATCATCGTCAGCGTCCACGATAAAACCACAACCGACTGGTTGCTGGATGATTTTCATTACTATCCTTACGGCACCTACTGGCCACGCTATCGTCCCGTCAGGCATTCATATCGCACCATTCACGCGCGCGCCATCAAATACCTCGAATGACCATCGATGCCAACGTCTTTGCGGGCATGAGTAGAACCGTGCAGTTGCGTGATGAATGCTATTCGAGCTCCACACGAGGCCGGATGCGGACGCCAAGGCTTCCAGCGCGTGCCATCCTCTGAAGAAGCGCTAGCCAGACGCACGTTACCCCCGCCCAACCTTGCCAGGGGATTTTTAACGGGAATGGGCGCAATTCTGGCCGGAGGCTGAAAGATTTTTGCAATGGTTAAGCGGAGTTTCCGTCCTCGCGATTGGATCAATTACCGCCACCATGGCCATTTTTCTGGCGTCGACTTGGGCATGAAATGGCTCGAACATAGGCCATAGCCACTCTGCCCTCCTCCCGATATAATTCTTACCGTCCATCTAGAAGGGGATACCGCTGGTACAGAAAAATAGATTTAAGAATTGTATTCATCGGCGGATTAAGGGATTCTGAGCATGAAATTCCATGGAGGGTGAGTAATGGGCATAGATACTCTTCTCGTCATTTTGCTGGTCTGGTCAGTCGCTGGAGTGTTGGCGGCCATCGCATTCGGCAAGGCAATCCATCTATCTGCGCCAGAAGACGAGGAAAGTCTTGTTTCCTCCGCTGGCACAATCAAATACTTGCATCAGCACCTAGACAACTCTCGCAACTCAGATCCCACCGAGTCAACGTCGCGCCAAGTCAAATCGAAAAGCGCTTAAGGGAAGTTTAGTATTCCCTTACTTACCGTTGCCCGCGTTCGCTGGTAAAGGCGAGCCGGGCAACACATTCTTGTTGATATTCCACGAAAGGGTGATGCGCGGTCGCATGCCGGTATAGGGATTGACGGTATGTACCAGCTGGCTGGGAAATATCAGCATCGTACCGGCCGCCATGCCGGGAAAGAAAGGCGTCGTCATGCAACCTTCCTGATGTTGACAGCAATCGCGCAATCGCGGGTCGACAAAACACAACCGTCCACTCTGAACATCTTCCGGATCTTCATCGCCAGGATCGAGACAGTACACCACGCTCGCCGTCGATCGCAGATGGCTGTGTGGCAGGCAATAATCACCTTGACGATAGACATTCGCCCAGCTCAAATCGACGACCGACTTGTCACAATCAAGCAACTTGCAGAATAGCGCCTGGGCGCGCGCCGTCAGCAACTCGGCCTCAGTGCTGGCCCACTTTTCCAGATGATGCAGCTTCGTACCGCACGCGCCACGGAAATATTGCTTGCGCAGGCGACGATTTTCCTCAAGTTCAAGAATTTTGGCGATCAGACGGGGATGGTATTCCTGAGTATCCTTAAACGTGATCTTATGGATGGTGGGATCGCCACATATCTCTGACTCGCAATTCTTCGGCCAGATTTCGATGGCTTTCATGCCCAGATGAATGATGTCGCTGCTCATGTTCGCCGATAGCGCCTCCTG
>DATCZH010000067.1:0-4511 GCA_036526015.1 Sulfuricaulis sp. | reverse complement strand
GTAGCAGGAGCTGACGTCCTCTTCCTTCGTGGGCAGCGTGAATCAGCTTTTCTTTGAGCGCCGGACCAAAGCCAGGCGCTTTTCATAGGCCTCGCGCGCGATCGCCACATCTTCCAGAAAATACGGCAGTTCCTCCAGCAGTAGCGCCTGCGGGCCGTCCACCAGCGCTTTGGTCGGCACCGGATGGAAATCCACCAGGACCATGTTGGCGCCGGCAATAACGCCTTGTGCGGAGACATGCGCGATGTCGAGTATGCCGTCAGGCGCATTGTCACGCGTGCCGACCGAGTGTGATGGGTCGATGCACACCGGCATGCGCGTCAGACGCTTGACCACCGGTACGTGAGCAAAATCCACAAAATTGCGGTGTGGATCGCCCATGTTAGTTTTCATCCCGCGCAAGCCGAATACGATATGGCGGTTGCCTTCGCTCGCGAGGTACTCGGCGGCGTTCAGTGATTCCTCCAGCGTGATCCCGAAGCCGCGCTTCAGCAGCACCGGCAGTTCACGCTGGCGTCCGACGATCTTCAGCAGTTCGAAATTCTGAATATTACGCGTACCAATCTGCACCATCACCCCGGTGGGGTGACCGGTTTTGTGCAGCGCTTCTTGAATTTCATGTAATTGGGAATCGTGGGTGATTTCCATGGCGATCACCTTGATGCCATATTTCCCAGCGAGTTCGAACACCCACGGAAGGCAATCCTTGCCGTGACCCTGGAAGGAATACGGATTGGTGCGCGGCTTGTAAGCGCCCATGCGGGTGCACACTTGGCCGTTATCGCGCAGCGCCTTCAGCATCATTTCAACATGCTCGTGCGTGTCCACGGCGCACAGGCCGGCAAAGACATGGAGATTGCTCTGTTCGAAACGCACGCCGTTATAGTCGAAGCCTACCTCGCGCGTATCGTCGTGGTGCCGTCCAACGATGCGGTATTCCTCCGAGATGCGCACGACGCGCTCGACGCCCGGCAGGCTTTCGATCTCGGCCTTGTCGAGTGACATGGTGTCACCGATGAGATAGATCTCGGTGAGCGTGCGAATGCTGCCGATCTCCTGGTGTATGCGCGTTTTGATGTTCGGCTTGTGCGCGAGATAGTCGAGGATCAGCCGGTATTCCTGGCTCTTCTCGTCAATATCGGGCTGGAGGATAACGATCATGCTGCAATTCCTTTATTATTGGGTGTGCAGTACCGGGGCGCGTATTTTAACAACTAAAACGGGAAATTACGTTCATTGGGATAAGTGTGATACGACATGAGGCAGAAACCCGCCAAACCTCCACCCTATACGTTAAACCGCACCACGCTGGGACGGGAGGTGCGCGTGGATACCTTCCGTGCCTCGGGTCCCGGCGGACAGCATGTCAATCGCACGGAGTCGGCGGTGCGCCTGACGCATGCACCCTCGGGGGTGGTGGTGACGGCCACGGAAAACCGATCCCAAATCCGTAATCGTGAAGTCGCGTTTGAACGTCTTGTGCACAAATTGCGAACGCTTAACCGCGTGCCCAAGCCACGCAAGCCGACCCGTATCAGCCGGGCCGTGAAAGAACGTCGTTTGGCCGCCAAGAAACACCGATCCTCCCGTAAGCGTGACCGGGCGCAGGGACGGCGTGGGGAATATTAGCGTTTTCTCAAACATCATTAGGTTATTAAGAAACCTCTCTAAATTGTGGAATTGTGGCGAATACATCTCGCCGGCACGACCCTTCAGGGCAGATGATGCGCATCGCGGGGGCGTCCTTGGATCTGAAGACGGTGCCTCCCCGTCCTCTTCTTCTGCTCCCGGCAGAATTGAGTTGTTTGGAAAGTTAACGTAGGATGTTTTTACGCCAGACCTATCGCCGGACTGGTGGTTTCAGATTTAAATAATAAAGGGGGATGTATGCAGACGGGTACCGTGAAGTGGTTTAACAACGCGAAGGGTTATGGCTTTATCACCCCGAGCGACGGAAGTGAAGATGTGTTTGTGCATTTTTCCACCATCGAAGGTGATGGCTACAAAAGTTTGAACGAGGGGCAGAAGGTCGAGTTTGAGCATACGCAGGGACCGAAAGGCAAGCAGGCCACGCGCGTCGTCGCCCGCTGATCACCCACTGACGACTTTTTAATTATTGATGTTAGGCCTCGTTTATTAACGTGGCCGGGTGCCGCCATAGTCGCGCTGTTTTTCCGTGCACTTGTCTTAATTCCGTTTTCGCTCCATGGCGATGGCAAAAAAGCCGTCGGTCTGATGCGAGTGGGGATAGAGCTGAAGCGCGTCCCCTGTCATGGAAAGCGCTATGTGTCGCCGCTCGAGAATTTCATTCACCGGGATTAAGTGAAACTCCGGTTGGACCGCCAGGAATTTACCGACAATATCCTGATTTTCCTCCTTTAACAGGCTGCACGTCGCATACACCAGCCGGCCGCCGGGCTTTAGCAGACCGGCAGCAGCCGTGAGGATACGGTGCTGTGTTTCTGTCAGGTCAACCATATCGAATTCGCGCCACTTGATGTCGGGATTCCGCCGCAGTGTGCCGGTTCCGGAGCAGGGGGCATCCACCAGCACCCGGTCGATTTTCCCTTTCAACCGTTGCACCCGCGCGTCGCGCTCGTGGCTGATGGCGACCATGCGAACGTTATTGAGCCCCGCCCTTCGTAGCCGTGGCTTAAGCCGATCAAGCCGCTTGGCCAGCACATCGAAGGCGTAAACCGTGCCAGTGTTGGCCATGAGCGCGCCGATATGCAGTGTCTTACCGCCGGCGCCGGCGCAGAAATCCACCACCATCTCATTACGCTTCGGTTCCAGCATCAATGTTAGCAACTGGCTGCCTTCATCCTGCACTTCGAACAGCCCCTCCTTGAAACACCGGGTACTGAACAGCGGCACGCGCTCCTGGCGCCTCAGTCCGGAAGGAGAGTAAGGGGTGAATTCGGTTGGGAATCCTTCTTGGGCTAAACGTGCCTGCACCTCTTCGCGTTTGGCCTTGAGTGTGTTCACGCGCATATCCACCGGGGCGGGCTGATTTAAAGCCCTGGACATAGCGAGCGTTTCGGCGTCGCCATACTCGGCGCGCAGTCGTGTCATTAGCCATTCTGGTAGATTGACAAGGATCTCGAACGGCAGTGTATTTTTATCGAGCGTGCGGGCACGCTCGGCCATCCCGCGGGCATCCCCGCGAAATTCTGCCTCTTCAAGCGCGCGGGCGCTGTAACCGTGGGTCAGCAGATAGGCCGCGACAATATCTTGGAATAAGGTGCTTTCGGCAATATGCTCGAGCCATTTTTTCTCGCGCAGGCAACCGTAAACTGTTTCCGCCACGAAACCGCGATCTCGTACACCCATTTTCCGGTGTGTCCGGAAATATCCTTCCATTTGTCGGTCAGCGGGCATTTTGCCAGTAAGAATGCGTTCCAGCAGCTCAGCCGCAGAATGGAGCAGAAGGGGTTTGGCCATCTGTAGATTCGAATGAAAAAAAGAATAAAGTTCGCTGCTGGATTATTTCCCGTAACGCTTGAGCAGATCCTGATAGGCGTCAATGCGTCGATCGCGGAAGAACGGCCAAATGCGGCGCACGTCTTCAGAGTGTTTTCGACTGACCTCCGCCACCAGCACGTTGAGCTTGTCAGTGGGCGCTTGCGCCAGAAATTCCCCCTGCGGTCCAGCAATAAAGCTCGAGCCCCAGAATTGTATTCCGGGAGTCCGCCCGGAAGGATCCGGCTCCAGCCCGACTCGGTTGCACGCCACCAGCGGCAGGCCATTGGCGATGGCGTGCGCACGCTGGACGGTGATCCAGGCCTCACGCTGCCGGTTTTTCTCTGCCTCATCATCACGCGGATCCCAGCCGATGGCGGTGGGGTAGAGGAGGATGTCTGCGCCATGCATGGCCATCAGGCGCGCGGCTTCCGGATACCACTGGTCCCAGCAAACCAGCACACCGAGCGTACCGACGGAGCTGACGATGGGCGTGAATCCCTGATCGCCCGGGGTGAAATAGAATTTTTCGCAATAACCTGGGTCATTCGGGATGTGCATCTTGCGGTACTGGCCAATGAGGCGGCCGTCCGCTTCCAGCACCACGGCGGTGTTGTGATGCACCCCGGGAGCACGGCGCTCAAACAACGAGCCGACGACGACGACGCCGAGTTCCTTCGCAATCTTTCCCAGTTCCTGCGTGGTCGGGCCCGGAATGGTTTCGGCCTGATCGAAGCGCCGGGTGTCTTCCGTCTGGCAGAAATAAACGCCGGTATGCAATTCCTGCAAGAGGATAAGCTGTGCACCGCGGCTTGCCGCCTCGCGAATCCCGGCAATCGACGCAGCTAGGTTCTTGCCCCGGTCTTCGCCGCAGGCATGCTGCACAAGGCTGACTTTGACTGTTGCATTCATGGCGCCAAGGGTAGCATGTTCCGCTGCGGATTTTGTTCCGCAGCCTGATTGTTAGCAGACGGAATGATGTCGTTGGTGAACTAAACAAAATAAGGAGCGAAAGATGAATCGTACAATTATTTTTGCCGCAACGTTGTTAC
>DATCZH010000066.1:0-5085 GCA_036526015.1 Sulfuricaulis sp. | reverse complement strand
TACCACAGAATCTTTTCCGATGTCATTAACTTTAATCTCGGCCACGTGCGAATGGTTGATGCTTTATTTGCCAACAACTGAGACATAGGTGATGTAACCAGAGACATTCCATGCATTAGCAATCAAAGATATTCCCATTCGCGGAACATGACAGCCTGACCGCATCGCGTTTTGTTTGCATCGATGACGTTCCACACCGTGGCGTGCCGAATGTGAAATCGCCGGCCGGTAGAGGTTATGCGTACGCCGTTGTAATCATCGATGAAGCCTTCCCAATTCACCCGATTCAGCAATCGTGCCCGCTCTTCGCGTTCCACCGGCTCCGCCGACAGGCGCGAGGGCATGGAAGTGAATTCAGCCCACCCGGTTTCGAATAGCGCGAGGGCCGAACGATTGGCGTAATTGAAAACCGGGTCATCCCCGGTACCATGCGAAGCGACCACGAACGGCGCCTCATACAGTGCCCGGGCCTGCTCTACCGCCGGTTGAGTCGAGTCGATCAGGTCGCTTCCCGTCCAATAACGGTAACTGCTTATCAAAAGACATGCGTGATCCGAAAGAAAATCATTCCTCTTATCCGGCACCGGTAAGGGCACATGCATATTTTTTCCGGAAATGTTTTCAATCTTCCTGGAATCATTCCTGTCCGTCTTCGGCATTCGTTGACGCCACAGCCAGTACAATACCAGACCGGTGAGTACGACATTCAGGACAATTCCCACCGCAAAAAAGGTGGACATAGCGAGTTAGCGTACAGTCGCGGGGCTGGCGAGAGATTCGATGCCGGATAGGGCAAGATCACGCAGGCTGCGGCCGCGCAGGGATTCATCGGCGGCGGCATCGATGTGCGTAAAAAGAGTTTCCACGCCCGGTTCATGCGGGAGCGACTCAGCACCAAGTCCAGACTCCTCTTCAGCGCTTCGCACCGCATCGAGGAGTTCCTTGACGGTGATGGTCTCGAAGGATCGCGCCGGCAAATAACGCGGTGGATCGTCAGCGGTTTCGGTGATAAATCCGGCACCCTGCATGGCATTCATGACACCCTCCACCGACATCGGTGTAACATTCATCCGTCCCGCCAGGGCCTCCAGTGACCAGGCTGGGGCACTGGTATAGAAATTTCGTCCGATAAAAGTCGTCGCCAAGAGCGCGATTTTTTCCTTTACGCGGTTGCTCAATCTGAGCTCCCGCCGCGGCGAGGCAAGCTGGGCTGGATTCTGGTGGTAGAAGGAAAGACTCGCCCCGATGAGCACGATCAACCAGTTCAGGTACAGCCAGATCATGGAAAAGATGACGACAGCAAAACCGGCGTAGATCGCGGTGTATTTGTTCGACGCGGCAATGAAGGCGGCGAAACCCCAACCCAGTGTCTGCCACAGAATCCCGGCAACGCTGGCACCCACCAGCGCGGAACCCAGACGCACTCGGGTATTGGGCATCAGCATGTAAACGAAGGTGAAGGCCACAATCACAAACAGAAAGGGGAGCAGGGTAGCCACCATCTCAATGATGGCACCGAAGGGTTCGATGGCGATCAGTGATTGTACCCGTGTACTGCCGAAGAATGCTGCCGTCACCCCCACAGCGGAAAAGATCAGCACTGGACCGATCATCAGCACGCTCAGGTACTGGCTGAATCGCTGCGACAAAGGCCGGGCACGCTTGACGCGCCAGACGAAATTGAAGGCCATCTCGATCTTCTGCAACAGCGTGATAACGGTATAAATGAGCAGACCGAGACCGAGCGCACCGAGCACACCCACCTTGATATTGTTGACAAAGCCGATCACCTCATCAGTTATCTGCACCCCCTTGTCGCCGAGCGGGGCGAGTAACGCAAGCAGAAACGGCCGCACCTGGTTGTGCACACCGAATCCCTTGAGCACGGAGAAAGATAAAGCAATCAGCGGTACAAGCGACAGCAACGTGGTATAGACCAGGCTCATGGCCCGCAGCGTAAGCTGCCCCTCGCCGAGATCCCGCCCGATGGCATAAAGCGTCCGCAAACTGAGCACCAGTCTTCGGCGCAAGCCCGACACGGCGTCGAGATCTCCGACCCAGAGAAAATCGTGCGCACGATGTGTGTAGTGTGTGAAAAATTTCATCTCGGATGTAGCGGGCCGATGAATGGCCGCCTGTAGATGATACCGCGCTCTCCGGGAGATGCCAGCCGTTTCCGCTCCCACAACTGCTATTAAAAATTACCTTGCCAGACCGGTAGCAAGTGGACAATCCGCTCCAGCGCTGGAATGACAACATATTAGGTTACAATTCACTCAATGTTTCTGGTCAACCGACTTCAATATTCGGGCAATAAGGTACCGCGATGGGGGTTAATATTCCCTTTCGCTTTTCTCCTGATGGCGCCCGGTGCCTTGCCGGCAGAAGCCGCTGCGCGTGATATCAGGGATGCCGATAGCGTTCCGCATCTCAACGATCGCGGGCGCACCGAGTATCGAAAATACCTGAACGCCGAGATGCACCGGGTATTCGTGATTGCGCCTGGCGGGTCCTGGGCTTGGGTCGGCGGCCGGGATACGCTCGAAGAAGCGCTCGAGATTGCCATGCGGTCATGCCACCAGCACAACCCGCTATCCTGCCTGCCCTATGCGATCAACGACAACGTTGTGCTCGATGAGAAAAAATGGCCAATGATGTGGGGGCCGTATTTCACAGAAGAACAGTCATCCATCATTCAGGTCGGCACGCACCGGGGCGAGCTGTTTCCTGACCTGATGCTGGCGGATCCCAAGGGCCGTCCGTTCAAAGTTTCCAACCTGCGCGGAAAGATAGCCGTGCTGCATTTTTGGGGAACCTGGTGTCCTTCCTGCGTCCACGAACTTCCCCAATTCGTGAAACTCCGGAAGGAACTGCACAATACGCCGGATATCGTCTTCGTATTCAGCCAGGTGCGGGAACCGTTGGCCGTGGCACGGCAGTGGCTGAAGACGCATAATCTTCCCCTTCCGTTGTACGATTCCGGGTCGCATGACGCGAGCGAAGACCGTTTGCGCCTGAGTGACGGGCGCGTGATAGCGGATCGCGCGCTGGCGCCGGTTTTTCCCACCACGTATGTTTTGGACCGATACGGAATTGTGATTTTCTCGATGCGCGGATCGGCGACCGACTGGTCGCAATATACCGACTTCCTGCGCGATGCCGCGGCGCGCTCCGGAAAATAAAACGGGTGGCCGCGCTACCCGTTTCATCCAATAGGCAATAATCGCCCTTATTTATTCTTCCACTTCTTCCCAACCGGTGATCATGGCCTTGATGTGGGAGGCCGGCGTATGGCCCGCGGTGGCAAGATAGACATGGGCAATAAAAAACACCAGGATCATGTACGCACCGAGTACATGAAAAAACGATATCCAATGCAGCGACAGGAACCTGTCCGCGCCCCAATCGGCCCATTGCCCGTAGAACAGGTAGAACCAGCCGGAAAACCAGATCACCGGTGAGATCACCATCCAGAAAAACAAGTAGGCCAGCCGCTGCAACGGGTTGTGCTTGCGCAGCGTGGTCTGACGAAACGGGTGCGGCGCGTGCGTGAAGATGCCAGTCAGATAATACTTGAACATGGCATCCACCTTGTCGAGCGTCGGGATGTATTGCCGCCACTCGCCAGTGGTGAAATGCCAGAACACGGCGAACACCCACAGCGTGATCAGCGTCCATGCAGCGATGGTGTGCAGGTCCACGGCGCGGCCGAAGCCGAAGAAATTGTAGGCGCCGTGTACCTCAAAGCCCGTCAGCATCAGGAACACGATCGTCGCCGCCTGCGCCCAGTGCCAGAACCGCTCGAAGCGCTTGAAGATGTAGATTCTCTCGACCGCCATGTTATTTCCCTCCCTTGCGGTTGCCAAAGTAGCGCAGGGTGCCGTGGCCAACCACGCCGAGTAGCGCCAGAAGCGCCGCGCCCCCGCCGAGGATGTCGAGCCAACCATGGGAATCGCGTCCCGGCATGTAAATGCCCGCCACCTTGTGCAGGCGGCTGGCCGCGCTATGACATTGACTACACTCGAGGGCGTCCTCTTTGGGCGAGACCATGTGCGTGATCGGCCAAGACATCTCGGTGGATACGAAGCTATATTCGCCGCTGTACGGCAGATTCGCATGACGCATCCCGAATTCGAGCGACTTGGCCCAGTTGAAATTGGACCAGAATGCGCTGTCATCCGGCCCGAAGGTATGCGGGATCAGCAGCGACTTCGATATCTTGTCGTATGGCTGTTTGCCGTGAAATATCTTCACCGGCCAGATCTTTGACTTGCCATCAGTGGGACTGCCCTCGAAACGGTTGATCTGCACCACTTTATCCGGATCGAGCTTGTCACCGAGCAGCGTGTAATTCACCTCGCCGTTGAACCAGATATATTCCGGAATGACGTGATTCTGGTATTTGAAATCGCCCTTCTTGGTATCGTACGAGACGCGCCCGGCGCTGTCCTTTACTACATAAGGTTTGCCATCCTTGTCGAGATTGCCAGCAGTGGACCAGTCCCACAGCATCTTGGTGGCGACGTTGCCACGCGCAAAAAGCGGGATATGACAGGTCTGGCACGCCAGTTTACGAGTGTGATCGTTAAGTTTGGCGTGCTTGACCGGATGCGGCTTGTTGCCGTGGCAGCCCTCGCAGGTGACAAGATTGTCCGCGTCGCTCTTGCCGCGGATGCGCGCGCCCTTCTTATCCATGGCGGTCGGAGTATAGCGACTACCGGGGACGTTATGGCCCCAAGTCTGGTGACAGGTCGAGCAAGTGAAATTGAGTCCATCTTTGTCCATGTGGATATCCAGGTACCGGCCCGGATTCCGCAGCGAGCTGTCGATATCGCCATGCTTCACGCCATCGCCGCCGCCGCCATAGAAATGGCAGGCGCCGCAAGTATGTCTGCTGGTCTTGCCGACATTCTGCGCCACCCTTTTGAGGTCCACGGCCTTGACGATCTTGCCGGATTTCGGCGGAAATTCCATATCCTTATAGATCGGATGACCGGAGAACCCGGCGAGTTTACGATAAGTGCCAGTGGTGTCATGGCACACGAGGCAGTCGACATTGACCTCGGAAGTGAAATCAAATTTTTC
>DATCZH010000065.1:0-10717 GCA_036526015.1 Sulfuricaulis sp. | reverse complement strand
CGTCAGCTGCCTGCTTTATGCACAGCACGGATCCCTCAAAAAAAATCAAGACGCGTCAGTAAAAAATCCTTGAAAAAAAACGGGTGTTTTTAGTTAACTTGTTGATCTGAATGAAACTAATACGTTAGTTTATTTTTTAATCAATCTAACAAAATCTCCGGAAATTGCCGGGCAGCGAAATACGTGCCGAGCCATCATCAACATTGTTATCCACAGTTTTTGTGAGTAACGTTGGCGTCTATTGTATACAACTAGTTAGATGCACTTCGTGACAAAGCTTTGAGCGTGGAGCGCGCTTGTTTCACACATTACTCAGAAAATGTTCAATTGATTTTCCTGCATAAGCCGTGTGATAGAGTCGCCGCCATGTCTGCTCCGCTGCGAATTTACCAAGTAGCCGTCCCTGCCCCGTTGTATCGCGAATTTGATTACGTGGCTTCTATGTCGCTGACCACGGGCGCGCGCGTCCGGGTACCGTTCGGGCGCCGCGAACTGGTGGGCGTGGTGCTGGGTGAAGTGGCGCGCAGCGAACTGCCCCGTGACCGGCTCAAGCCTATTACCCAGCCGCTGGATGCGAGCGCCATCCTGCCAGCGTCCCTCCTGGGCCTGCTCCGGTGGGCGGCGAATTATTACCACTATCCCCTTGGTGAAGTCATTCACGCCGCCTTGCCGGTTCGATTGCGGCAGGGCCGCGCCCCGGTCGCAGCGGGAGTAAAGGTCTGGACGCTGACTCCCAAGGGGCGTGCTGTGGATTTCCAGACGTTGAAACGCGCCCCGGCCCAAAAACACATGCTCGAGGCGCTGGCAGCGGCTACGGACGGTCTTGATCGGGAGCAACTCGCCCGGATTTCGCCGCGCTCAGCAGCAGTGCTCAAGGCCTTGCGCGCCAAAGAGTGGGTGAGCAGTCACCAACGAGAGCCGCGGCCAGTTATGAATGGGGATATCCAACTTGCCCCAGAACTCAATCGAGGCCAGAAATCGGCCGTGAGCAGCCTGCTTGCCGGGCTTAGGGGTTTTCGTCCATTCCTGTTGCACGGCGTGACCGGCAGCGGCAAGACTGAGGTCTACCTGAGTGTGATCGAAGAAATACTGGCGCAGGGAAAGCAGGCGCTGGTGCTGGTGCCGGAAATCAGCCTTACCCCGCAATTGGTGGGGCGCTTCGAGCGCCGGTTTTGTTTACCGATCGCAGTGTTGCACTCCGGGCTCAACGAGCAAGAACGTTTGAACGCCTGGGTGATGGCGACGGAGGGCAAAGCCCCTATCGTGCTGGGCACGCGCTCGGCCGTCTTCACACCGCTCAGGAATCCCGGGCTCATTGTTGTGGACGAGGAGCACGATGCTTCCTACAAACAACAGGACAGTTTCCGCTATTCGGCGCGGGATGTCGCCGTCATGCGTGCCGCACGCGAAAAAATTCCGATCATCCTGGGTTCGGCGACACCTTCGCTAGAGAGTCTTATGAACGCGCGCCAGAAGACCTATACCCTGATCGAATTGCCGCAGCGGACCGGCAGCGCGGTGATGCCGGACGTGCGACTACTCGATATGCGCCGGCTCAAGCCAAGCGAAGGGTTGTCATTCCCATTGCGCGAGGCGCTCACGGACAGGCTGAAAAAAAACGAGCAAAGTATCTTGTTTCTGAATCGCCGCGGTTTTTCGCCAGTCTGGATGTGCTTCGACTGTGGTTGGGTGACACCGTGTAAACGTTGCGACGCACAGCTCACCCTCCACCAGAAAAGAAATAAATTGCTCTGTCATCATTGTGGTGCAGAACAGGAAGTGATCCGGCGCTGCCCGCCCTGCCAGGGCGAAAACCTGCATCCGCTGGGCGAAGGCACGGAACGGGTGGAGGAAGCACTACAAAAGTTTTTTCCGCAGGCGCGTATCGAGCGCATTGATCGCGACAGCACCGCGCGCCGCGGCGCACTCGAGGAAAAACTGCGCCGGGTGCACGAAGGCGAAGCCGATATCCTGGTCGGGACCCAGATGCTATCGAAGGGACATGATTTTCCCAATGTCACACTGGTCGGGATCCTGAACGCCGACCAGGGGCTCTACGGAACTGATTTTCGTTCGGGTGAACGGCTGTTCCAGTTGATCATGCAGGTGAGCGGGCGCGCCGGACGCGCAGACAAGCCCGGTGAGGTGCTGATCCAGACCTGGCATCCCGAACATCCGTTGTTCGCAGCGTTAGCGCGGCACGACTTTCATGGGTTCGCCGAGTATGCGTTGAATGAGCGGCGCGAGGCCGGATACCCGCCCTTCAGTCATCTGGCCCTGTTACGCGCCGAATCCCCGGCTCCCGGCGCCGCCATCGAATTTTTACACGCCGCGAGTAAACTCGCCGCGCGCCTTTCACCCGCCAAGGACGTGCAGATTCTGTCGCCGTTGCCCGCCCCCATGGAACGGCGTGCCGGACGCTACCGCGCGCAAATGCTGGTGCAATCCTCGCACCGCCCTCCGTTACACGATTTCCTGGGTCAATGGGTGATGCAACTGTCTGAGGCGAAATTTGCTAAAAAAACCCGCTGGTCGCTGGATGTCGATCCGGTCGACATGTATTAAGGCCAGGAACCAAGCGAGTTGGCCACGACTTAATGGGATATGACCTCAAATATTTCCTGACCGTTATCGTCGTTCAGCAAGCGATATACACGCCACGTCGCCTCTTTTCCCATCCGACAGGCACCATAGCGAAACGGCATGTTTCTTCCGGCTAAAGCAAAGCGCAGGTCGTTGAACCACACACAAAGCCTGTCTTGGACGCGATCTACACCGTACAACGCCGGGAACAGTGCGAAGCGACGATAAGGTGCCAGGATCTCCGAGTACCAAACCTGTTCCGCCAGCATTGCGTGCTTGCCTTCCCCGAAACGCGGAACTTGATTCCATACGGCATCCCGGACCGGATAGTACGAGGCGTATATCTGCGAGAACCAGTCGGCATCCTCGGATGGAAATTCCGGTATCTCGTTGCGCCAGAGGCTCACGTTGGCAATGGAATAAACATCCTTCTGCGGGATCACGATTTTCCAGTGAAATGGCGAAAAAGGTTGAGGGATGGCCTCAACCGTGGCTCCTTGCAACTGATGGCGGGCGACGTACGCATCCCCAACGGCGACGGCACGTTGATGCAGGATTCCCTGGAAACCGACATAGACGGCCAGCACTGCCAGCCCGATCACGGCCGGTGTGCGCGTGAGCCTCCACACCATCGATGCCAACAGTCCGGCTATGATAATCGCCGTAAAGTACGGATCGATGATGAATGTCGTCGGTATCTGCGCGCGCCAGGTGGAAAAGGGCGCGAAGATCATGGTGCCGAAGGCCGTGATCACATCGCCTAGAATATGGATGCCGATGCCTAAAGCCACCACGCCCGCGAACGCGCGCCAGGAATATTTTCCGCGCACGAGCAGCATGAACAGCAACGACAGGCCCAATGCCCACAACGGCAGCATGACCACGGAGTGGGTGATGCCGCGGTGCACGGTGAGATAAGTCAGGGGATCAATAAAACGTGTGATGAAGTCACTGTCGGGGAATGCCGCTGCCCAAAAACCAATCCACAGACGCGTGCGCCGCGGCAGTTGATCGTGTCTGGGATGATTCGGTTCAGTGGCGCGCGCCAGCAAGGCACCGCTCAGCGCGTGCGTCAGCGTGTCCATGTTTTCGGTTTACTGATCATGGCAAAGTATATCGTGGTATTTACGCACGTCTCACGGGATGATCTATGAGCTATCTGTTTGTTTATTGGGTGATTCCCGGTCTATTGGTGTGAATGCAACAGATCTGTTTGACAGTTAAATATTAGTATTCCATAATTTATTCACATAACTAAATATATGTAATTGAATTTAAAAAATAAGCACTTGAAAGAACCAGCAACATGCTGGTGTCGTCCGAGGAGAACGGCGACAAAGTTGTTCTCCAGATCCGCGAGCACTGAACAAGTCCTTGCTCACATAACCCGCCAACCTGAACAAGGAGGCATCCATGCCCACCCCAGCCGAAAATTCATCCGTCAGTTTACCTGCCGACCTGCAGAAGCACGGTGCCGCGCTTGATGCCTGGTTCGATCAGCGCTTAGTGCAAAAGCTGAAGGAGATCGAAAAGAACAAGACTCCGTCGCTCTCAATCATCGCGACCAAGGGCACCATGGACTGGGCCTACCCGCCGTTCATTCTCGCCTCCACCGCCTCGGCCCTGGGTTGGAACGTGGACGTATTTTTCACCTTCTATGGCTTGGAACTGCTGAAGAAGGAGTTGCATCTGGAAGTCAGCGCGCTCGGCAACCCGAGCATGCCCATGAAAATGCCTTTTGGTCCCAAGTGGTTCAAGGAGGTTAACTGGAACATCCCGAATCTGGTGATGGCCGGTGTCCCGGGATTCGAGAAGGTGGCCACGGGCCTGATGAAAAAAACTGTGAAAAATTGTGGTGTGGCATCGATTCAAGAATTACGCGATCTCTGCATCGAGGCCGGCGTCAACCTGGTGGCCTGCCAGATGACCGTCGACCTGTTTGGTTACAAAAAAGAAGACTTTATTCCCGAGGTCAAGGACTGGGTCGGTGCCGCGAGCTTCCTGCCGATCGCACAAAAATCCGATGTGTGTCTATTCATCTGACCGATTTCGGAATTATCTGTCATCGTAATCCGATGAGACCGAGCGGATGCCATCCGCTACAAAATTAAAAGAAGATTCTTTCATGACCGCGTTCCGCGGTCATTTCACCGGGGTCCTGAGCTGGGAAGAACTTGATGCTTTCTGGGAAGCGGTGCGGAAGCGCGGCAGCGCTGGTTGGTACGTCTATGCCATTGGTGAAACACCCCCCACCGCGCCGTCCAGCGCCGAGCAGATCAATCAATTTGTATCAGAAATCGATGCGCTGCTGCGTAAGGAACACCAGGAGGACTACTGCGGGATCGTTTACACCGACAGCAAGATCGATCCCACCATGATCAAGATTTTCGATCCGAACAACCTCGGGGTGCAGTGCGGATTCAGCGATAACCCCCCGCTGCCGGGCTGGGTCATGAGCCGTCTCCAACCGGTGGCACTGCCAGACAAATCGCGCTGTCCGGAAAATCGCAAACGCTGGTGGCAGAAATTGTGGAACTCAAAGTGACGGCCTAGCCTGTTGCCGGGAATGCCGCGGCATCGCGGCGTTTCTCATAAATAAAATAAATCAAAGGGATCACCAGCAGCGTCAGCACGGTCGAGGCGAAGGTGCCGTAGATGAGCGACACCGCCAGCCCTCCGAACACCGGATCGAAAATCATGATGAAGGTGCCGAGGATGATGGCGAAGGCGGTCAGCAGAATCGGCCGCAGGCGCGTGACCCCGGCTTGGAGCACGGCTTCGTTCAGGCCATGGCCGGCACGGCGGTACTCGAGAATGAAATCGATCAGCAGCAGCGAATTACGCACCACGATACCGGCCAGCGCGATAACGCCGATCATGGACGTCGCCGTGAAGTACTGACCCATGATGGCGTGTCCCGGCAGCACGCCCACCACCGTCAACGGGATCGCGCCCATGACGATGAGCGGAATGGCAAACGAGCGATAATAGCCAACCAGCACCAGGTAGATCAGGATGATCGCAACCGCGAACGCCGAACCGAGGTCGCGAAACACGTCCAGCGTCAAGCGCATTTCCCCATCCCAGCGCAGACTGTAACCCGCCGTATCCGGGTCGGCCAGGAAGTACTGTTGCAGTTTCACTCCCGAAGGCAGCGGGTTGTCACGGATGTAATTCCACATCTTGAGTACCGCATACACTTGGCTCGTCCGCGCCAACTCGCCGGTCACGTACACCACCGGGTACTGGTCCTTGTGCAATATCGGTTTGGGCGTAACGTGCGACTCGATGCGCGCAATATCGGTCAGTGGCACCCGCCGACCCTGGGGGCTGATAAAGAATACTTTGGACAAATCGGACGGGCCGGCGCGGTCGCTTGCCGGCACCCGGAAGCGAATCGGCACCGGCTCCTTCTCGAACTCAAGGTGCACCATGCCCGCGTCCACGCCCGCCAGAAAGGCGCGCAGGGTCTCGGCCACCTGCGAGGGCGCAATGCCGGCGAGCATGGCCTTTTCTCGGTTTACTACGATGTGATACTCGGTGTAGTCGTCTGTGACCGAATCGTCCACGTCCACCACGTCCTCCGTTTTTTCAAACACGGCGGTGCGCAGTTCGCTGGCGATTTTGCGCAGCTGGATGTAATCCGGTCCGTAGATTTCGGCCAAGAGGGTCGCGCGCACCGGCGGTCCCGGCGGGTCCTCGACCAGCTTGATGCTGGCCCCGGTCTGTTTCGCCAGTTTCGCCAATGGCGGACGCAAATCGAGCACGATATCGATCGAAGATTCGCGGCGCTCGTGCTTGTTGCGCAGGTTCACGCGCATTTCGGCCACGTGCGGACCGGACTTGAGTCCGGCTCCGCGCAACAAACCGTTGAAGTCGATCACACCGGATTCGCCCACGCTGGTTTCATAAGTCTCGACTTGCGGGTGCCGGCGCACGACATCTCCCACGAGCCGGGAAACGCGATCAGTTTCCTCGAGCGTCGTGCCCTCAGGCATGTCGAGGGTGATGTTGAAGGTGTTGGTGTTGTTCTTGGGCAGCATCTTAAACAGCACCATGTCGAAAACCGGCATCGTCAGCACCGCGAGCATCAAGACGATCACGCCGAGAAAGAATCCGTGGCGCGCCAGGGAGCTGTCCAGCAGTCTGCGAAGCAGCGCGCCGTAGCCACGCTCGAGCCAACCGGGACCTTGATGTTCGAGGCCTTCAGCTTCATGGCCCTGTGCGTGCAGGAAGCGATACGCCGCCCACGGCGCCACGGTATAGGCAATGATCAGTGAGGTGATCATTGCCACCGGCACGTTAAAGGGGATCGGTGCCATGTACGGCCCCATCATGCCGGTGACCCAAAACATTGGCAGGAACGCGAGGATCACCGTAACGGTCGCGAGGTTGGTGGGTTTGCCGATCTCGTTCACCGCCGCGACGGCCTGCCGCAGGCGGTCTGCACTTTCGCGGGTGTAATGACGGAATATGTTTTCGATAACGACAATGGAATCGTCCACCAGCAAGCCGAGCGAAAGGATCAGTGCAAACAGCGTGATTCGGTTAATACTTTGACCGGCTATCAGGCCCACTGCCAACGTAATGAAGAGTATCAGCGGGATCGTGATCGTCACGATCGAGGCCGCGCGCCAGCCAAGAAAGATCACCAGCAGCACCACCACGGTGCCGATGGCGATAGCGAGATGTTCCATGAGCGTGTTAACCGCATCGTTGGCCTTGGCGCCGTCGTTGCGCGTGATATTCATGTGCACTTCCGGTGGGACCAGCGCAGGCCGCAGGCGCTCCAGCTCTGCCAGCACGTTCTCGGCGACGGTGACCGCGTTGGTTCCCGCACGCTTGGCCAGCGCCAGCGTCACCGCCGGTACTTCGTAGTCCGTCGAACGTGGGCCGGCATGGGCCGGGCCATAACCGATGCGGTGGGCTTTTTCGATATCTTCCGGTCCGTCGGTAATCGTGGCCACCTGTTTCAAGTAGACCGGTCGGTGGGCCGAAAGAGCGACCACTAAGTTGCCCACGTCAGAAGCGGTCTTGAGCAGGCCGCCTGCCTGCACCGTGGCCACGCGATTGCCGCCAACGAAGGTGCCGGAGGGGATTTCTACGTTGGTGGCCTCGACCACGCGACGGATGTCGGCGAGGCTCACGTTGTAGGCTTGCATGCGCTCGAGATTGAGGCTGACATTGATTGCGCGCTGGCGCCCGCCGTGAACGTAGGATAGCGAGGTGCCATCCACGCGCCGCAGACGCTCGAGCACCGTGTTGGCCACACGCCGCAGATGGCAGTCAGCGGCCGCGGTACAGGAAAGCGAGATCGTCAGGATCGGCACGTCGTCTACATCGGCCGGTTTGACCAGGGGTTGCAGGGTCCCCGGAGGCATGCGATCAATGTTGCTCATGATCCGGTCGTAAAGTTTGACGAGTGAGTCTTCCTTGTCCTGACCGACTTTGAACTGCACGCTCACCACACCCAGCGAGTTCAGGGCCAGCCCGTAGGTGTGATCGATCCCGGCCAGCCCCTGCAGGATCGCCTCCAGGGGTTTGACAATGAATTGCTGGATTTCCTCGGGCGATGCACCGGGCTTCTGCACGAGGATGTTCGCCGCCGGTACGATGATCCGGGGATTCTCCTCGCGCGGTGTGACCAGGAAGGCAAACACCCCGGCGAGAAAGGCAAACAGCATGATCAGCAGCGTGAGCTTGCTGTCGATGAAATAACGCGCCGTGCGACCGGCGAGATTGAGGTCATTGCCGGAACCAGAGGCGTCACTGGTTTTATGTCGAGCCATGGTAGTTCCGGAAAATTATTTTTTGATGACAGTCACCGGGCTGCCATCGTGAACGGCTGTCAGGTCTCCCCGTATCAGCGTCTCGTTGCCCAGCAACCCACTCAGGATTTCGACCTGAGAAGCCAGGAAACGACCTGTGCGCACCATGCGAAAACGCGCCCGGCCGTCTTGGTTCAGCACGAACACGCCGGGCACTCCACCGCGCTCCACCAGCGTCTGGTGGGGAATGCGAATGGTCAATGTCGACCCCGTTTTAAAATTCAGCACATGGACGGGCCGCTCGACCTTCGGGAAGGAAGGAGGGGGTACCTGTGGTTTCTTCTGGCAAGCGGGGAGCCAAACCACGCACAAGAGCAATGCAATGATGAACAGGCCCGCCAGTTTCATGGGGCCGCTCCCGGCGGCAAGGCCAAGGTACCCTCGGCCAAGCGCCGCGCCGCCTGCCCCAGCAACAACCCCTGCCGCGAGATTAATTCTTCATGGCGCGTCTCGGTGTAGCTGCGTTCAGCCTGCAGCAGGTCGATCAGTATCGTTCGGCCCTGGCCGTAGCGTTGCTTGATGAGCCGCACATTTTCCCGCGCGCGCTCGACATTTTCGGTGGCACGGGTGTGGCGCGCGTGCAACTCGCGCAGGTGTTCATAAGTCTCGCGCACCTCGTGGCGCACGGCATGCTCCTGCGACTGCACACGCCAATGCGCCGCGAGGTCCTCGGCCAGGGCAGCGCCAATTTCGCCCTGATGGCGACCGCCGGCGTAGAGATCCAGGCTCACCACACCCATGACGCTGGAGGAATGGGCATCGAAACCCGGATTGTCGTCGTACCAGTTTGTCGTGGCGATGAAATCGACCCTGGGTTTCTGCACCGCACGTGCCGCCCGCACTTGTGATCGTGTAGCCTGGCTCAAGGCGCGGGCCGCCGCCAGGTCTTTACGGCCCGCGAGTGCACGCGCCTCGCTTTCGGTGAGACCCGAGTCAGGGAATGGCTCGATATCGATGCGCGCGGGTGCCAGTTCAATCTCGATGTTGTGGGGCAAGCCCATGATGAGTTTCAACTGATTGCGTGCCGATGTCAGGCGCGTCACGGCCTGTTCGCGCCGCGAATGCAAGGCGGATAGATTCACCTCGGCGGTGAGCTGGTCGGACACCACAATCCGGCCCGCGCGCGCAAGCTGTGCCGTGGTGCGTGCATGTTCCTCCGCCGCCTTGACTGCGTCGTCGGCAATGTCGTGTTCATCCTGGGCCGACTGGACACCGAGGTAGGCGCGTAAAGTTTGGAAAGCCGTGACTTCGCGCGCGCGTTCATATTCCAGGCGCGCGTGCTTTTCCATTTCCTCGGCTCCGGTGACCGAGGCCGTGAGTCGGCCTCCGCTGTATACGGGCATCCGCAGCGTCAGTTGCGTGGCATGCAGGTCACTTGTGCCCGGATGGTTCAGCCTCGCAGGATCGAAATCGGGCGTGGTGACGCGGCGAGTGTTGAGTTTGTCGGCGAAGGCATCGAGTGGATTGTTGCTCGCGCGCGCCATGTAGGACAGCCCCAGGCTCGGCAGCCTTTCCCCCGCGGCCGTCTGCGCGCGTGCTGTCGTGGCCTCGCTTCGGGCACGCAGAATCAGCAGGTCCGGATTGTGCTCAAGGGCATACTTCACGGCCCGGTCGAGGTCGAAAGTTTCAACCGCCAAAACCGTGCCGATACCAGACAGCCAACAATAGATAATGATCCCAAAGAAATGCCGCCACATGTGACTCTACAGGTTTGTAACTTCCCCCGTGCCCCCTGGTTATGAGTCTTGGAGTATGCCAGACCAATTCATGAATATGTGAAACGACACTGAAAAACAATGACACCCGTCAAAAATCAAAATGGCTTAACCACAGCCAGAATGACTCCGGCAATAAGGAGGACGGTCGGGAATTCGTTGAACCAGCGATACCAGACGTGGTCATGGCAGTTGCGGTCATACTTGAAATCTACCAGCAGTTTGCCGCAGTAAACGTGGTAAAGAATCAGAAGGATGGCGAGCACCAGCTTGGCGTGCAACCAGACGCCGGTGAAGCCGTAACCGAGCCACAGCCACAAGCCAAAAACAATGGTAACGATCCCGCCGGGCGTCATGATTCCGAAGAACAGCTTGCGCTCCATCACCTTGAAACGCTCGATGCCCTCCCGGTCGGTCGGCGCGGCCATGCTGTGATATACAAATAACCGTGGCAGGTAAAACAGCCCGGCGAACCAGGTAACCAAAAAAATGATGTGCAGCGACTTGACCCAAAGCATGGCAGGCGGCGAATTATTTTCAGGAAGTTGTTATTTGGAACTGGGGTCCTTCAGGTGTCGCGAAATCATACGC
>DATCZH010000064.1:0-3448 GCA_036526015.1 Sulfuricaulis sp. | reverse complement strand
ACTGGACCATGCTGCCAACGGCTTGCCGTCTGCTGATGTTTGGGGCGTGGCCCGAGTGGCGCAACGGATTCCTGCGAGTCACGCTTGGCCGCTTCCATTTAGTCGCGGCGCCGAGAGAGAAGTCTGTGCATATCCTGAAAGAAACTTTTGTGGACGACGTCTACCGTCTGGGGGATACCGATCTGCGTGGTCAAACGGTCATCGACGTCGGTGCCAACATCGGAGGCGTGAGCGTTGCCTTTGCAGCGCGCGGGGCCCAGGTACATGCCTTCGAGCCCTTGCCGATATTGCAGCCGTATCTGCAGGAAAACATCGCCCTCAACGACTTTCGTGACAAGATCGTGGCGCATCCGGTTGGTTTATCCTCGCGTGATGCAATCGTGCGGACGCTGGTGAACGCCTCGGGCACGGCGGGCGCTACCACTTCCGAGACCGTCGCGCGTGGCGACGCGCTAGAGCAGGAATTGCGTTTGGTGGAGGCCGTGCCCTATCTTCAGGCACACGGCATCAAGCACGCCGATATTTTGAAGCTCGATTGCGAGGGTTGCGAATACGAATTGTTGGCGGATACAACACTGCTCGATTACCTGAAACCGGATCGGATTGTCCTGGAATATCATCGCGGGGGGAATGAGCTGCACAGCTTCCTGGAAGGCCTTGGCTACCAAGTGGAGCGATCGGAGCAGGAGAACCACGTGGGGTATCTGTATGCTGTGCGACGTGAGCTGAACAATGCCGGCCCCGGGCACGGGCCGGATTGACCGCGATGACTGAATCCACGGCGGAATCAGCTTCTTCGCCAACGCTGCGGATCGTTCACACTGAGGCATCCTGCGGTTGGGGCGGACAGGAAATCCGGATTCTCTCCGAAGCGGCTGGGTTCCTGCGCCGCGGGCACGAAGTGCATCTGTTGTGCCCGCGGCAAGCGCACATCTACGACGAGGCCAGGCGACGCGGTCTCCCCGTGACAGCGCTGCCTATTGCGCGCAAAAGTCTGCGCGGTCTGCTGGCCATGCACCACTGGTTGCGGGCAAACCCGGTGGATATCGTAAATACTCACAGTTCGACCGATGCATGGCTGGTGGCGATTGCGGGGTTAATGTTGCGCCAGTCACCCCCGATGGTGCGAACCCGCCATATTTCTGCGCCGGTACCGGGCAATTCCGCCACACGCTGGTTGTATACTCGTGCAACGCATCACATCGTCACGACGGGGGAACGGCTGCGCGAGACGCTGGTGCGCGAAAACGGTTTTCCCGCAGAGCGGATTACCTCGATCCCCACTGGCATCGATACCGAGAAGTTCGTGCCAGGAGACCAAGCGGTCGCCCGTCGTCAGCTGCAGTTGCCGGTTGATGTTCCGATCATTGGAATCATAGCGACACTACGAAGCTGGAAGGGTCATCGCTATCTGATTCAAGCCATGGTCCCGCTCAGGGACAAGAACATGCGATTGGTGATTGTGGGTGACGGCCCCCAACGTGAGGCGATCCAATCCCAAGTAAACGAGCTCAACCTTAACAACCATGTGATTCTGACCGGCAATCAACCTGACGTGCTTCCCTGGTTGCAGGCTCTGGACATTGTTGTGCTGCCATCTTATGCCAACGAAGGCGTGCCGCAGGCGGTCTTGCAAGCGATGGCCTGTGGGGTGCCGGTGATAACCACGCCAGTGGGCTCCATCGGTGAGGCGGTGAAAGACGAGGATACGGGTCTGGTGGTTGAGCCTCATTGTCCTCAATGCCTCAGCGCCGCCATTGAACGCCTGATGAGCAGCCCAGACCTTCGACAAAAGCTTGGCTCCGCCGCGATCCAATTCGTCCGGGCGAATTTCGGCATCAATCGAATGTTGGACCGGATGGAAGCCGTCTTTCAGGAATATCGTTTACCGCCATGACCACCCGAGTGCCTTCGCGTATCCTGGTGGCATGGCTGGCCGCATGGCAGACGCTTAAGTTTTTCCGCCGGCGGTACCGGGACCCCGTCCCGAAACGTGTTCTCATTGCGCATCATCTTTATTTGGGAGATACGTTAACCATCACGCCATTGCTGGCGAAGTTGCGGGAACAATACCCGTCCGCTGAAATCGTGATGACCGTTCCCAAAGCGATCGCAGCGTTGTACGACAAGAGACCTTACGGCATCACGCCGGTGCCGTACGACCCACGCGATTTCGGAACACTTCTGTCTTTGATTAAGATTTCCGGTTTTGATCTGGCTTTTGTTCCCGGCGATAATCGTTTCAGCTGGCTGGCGCGGGCCCTTGGTGCAAAATGGATAGTGGCTTTCGTCGGGGATCGTCCGGCATACAAAAGTTGGCCGGTGGACCAATTTGTTGCCTTCCCGGACAAGTCCCAGACGTGGGCCGACATGATTGGCACCCTGTTATCCGGTTTTCCGCCGATGCCGTATCAACGAAGTGCATGGCCAGATCCGGATTGTGAGCCTTTCAATTATCCGGCCTCGCCGTACTGCGTGCTGCACGTCGGGGCCAGCACGCCGCTTAAGTACTGGTTTGCCGAACGATGGCAAAACCTGGCTGAGCATTTGACCCAGGAAGGTTATTTAGTCGTTTGGAGTGCAGGGCAGAAAGAGCAATACTTGATCAGAGAGATCGACCCTGAATCACGATACTCCAGCTATGCTGGAGTCCTCTCGCTTGATCAGCTCTGGCACTTGCTGAAAAACGCGAGCCTCTTGGTTACCCTCGACACCGGGGTGGCACACCTCGGAAGAATTGTTGATATTCCGACGGTCGTCCTGTTTGGTCCCGGTTCTGCCGAGTTGTCCGGGGCGGGAGAATTCTGGCGGGACAGCCGATTTCTCCCCGTCAGTATTCCTGATTTTCCTTGCCGCGATCAGGATCTGCTCTTTAAAAGGCGGATTCCCTGGATGAAACGTTGTGTGCGAAGCGCACAAGAGTGCCACAAGAACATTTGTATGGCCGCTATTTCTGTTGATATGGTCAAGGGAGCCATCGATCAACTGCTGATTCGGCGTTAACGGAAATAACGTGGTAACCACACGGTGGGTATAGGGAGCGTGAAGCGATGAACACGAACGAAATTACACAACTGGCTCAAGGCCGGAAAGTGCTCGATGTGGGATGTGGCCGGAACAAGTTTCCCGGTTCGGACGGTATCGACTACGCCGCGAACAGCGTGGCGGATGTCATGCATGATCTGGATGATTATCCTTATCCCATTCCTGACGATACCTATGAAGTGATTTTGTGCCGGAATGTGATAGAGCATGTCCCGGATGTGGTGGGTCTGATGGAGGAAATACACCGCGTCGGGAAGAATGGTGCGGATGTCATTATCACGACACCTCATTTTTCGAGCCTTTATTCGTACCAGGATCCGACCCATGTTCGCCACCTCGCCTACGACTCCATGGAGTATTTTATCGAAAAGACAAAGCATTCGAATTTTTACTCCGACAAGCG
>DATCZH010000063.1:0-9619 GCA_036526015.1 Sulfuricaulis sp. | reverse complement strand
GGAAACCCAGGTACTGGAGGCGCAGGTCCAAGCGCTGGTGGCCACTGGGCAGGATCCCGAGGCCGCCAAACGCCAGAAGCTCGTGGCCTTGCGGGAAAAGCTGAAAACCATGGACTCTGAGCTGGTTCGTGTCACGGCCGGACTGGTGCCCCCGAAGGAAATGGCGCGGCTCATGGAGCAGATGTTGCTCAAAAATCACGGACTGCACGTTCTCAAGGTGGAAAGCCTCCCGGCTGCGCCGCTGGTTGAGGACAAGGCGAGCGCCGGCGGCCGGGGCTCCCTGGTTTACAAGCACGGCATGAATATCGAAGTTAAAGGCGGGTATCTGGATGTCATGCGCTATCTCAAGTCTCTGGAGGGCCTGCCCTGGAAAGTCTTTTGGGGCAAGGTGACGCTGAAAGCGGAGAAATATCCGGATTCACGCGTCAACCTGCTGATTTACACCCTTAGCACGCATGAAGCCTGGATCGGGTTGTGATGGCTATCTCTGGCATGAATCTTGATCTAAAGAATAGTAAGCGGAACGGTTATTTCCGTATCGTCATTCAGACCGTGGTGATGTCCACGGCTCTGGCGGGAATAGTAATGGGCGCCGCGGCTGACAGTTTTTCCGGTCTGGCGGACCCGACAAAGCCGGCCTATACCGCGGCGGCTGGAACGGACGCGGCAGCGAAACCCAGAGGATCGGAGCTGCAATCAACGTTTATCTCAGCGAGCCAACGGCGTGCCGTGATCAGCGGAAAGTCTTATGTGGTGGGTGACAAGTTCGGTGGCGGAACAATTATCGATATCCAGTCGTATGAGGTGGTTCTGAAAAAAGCAGATCGAGAGACACGTATGCGTCTGTTGCCGAAACTGGCGAAAGAAACACAAATGGTCAAAGTACCGACTAACAGCCATGAAGGCGGGGTAAAATGAGCGGGAATTATACTATCGGCATGACAGTCCGGCGCGCGCTGATCACGGCGCTGGCCATGTTTTTGACGGGGTGTCAAAGCATTTCACCTGGCTGGAAGGACACTGTCAGTGCCAGTGTGGATGAAAGCTTCTCGCCGGGACGAGCTGGCAAAGACGCTAAGGCTGTTCCCTCCGATGTGAGCAGTGCCTTGCTGCCGCCGATTGAAATCACGTTGCCCCAAGGCGGGAGTGTACTGCTCGAGCCGCGCTTTGATCTAACCGTGAGCAGTGCGCCTGCGCGCCAGGTATTTATGGGCCTGGTCGAGGGCACGCCGTACAGCATGATTCTGCATCCGGACGTGAGTGGAACCATCTCGCTCAATCTCAAGGAAGTCACCGTACCGGAAACCTTGAACGTTATCCGCCAAGTCTATGGTTATGAGTACCGGCGCGAGGGCAACCGCTTTTTCATTCTCGGCAGAGACATGCAGACGCGCATGTTCCCTGTCAATTATCTAAATCTCTCGCGCAAGGGCATGTCTGATACGCGCGTGTCGGCGAGTGGCCTGACTGCCACCGGCGGGGTGGCCGGTTCCGGAACTACGACTACCTCTACTCAAGGCGCTACTCAAGGCGCCAGTGGTGTCCAGATCCAAACTGAAACTCAAACTGATTTCTGGAAAAGTTTGACCGCGGCGCTGACGACCATTATTGGCTCCGAAGGCGGCAGAAAATTGATTGTTAACCCGCAGGCCGGTGTTGTCTTGGTGCGTGCCATGCCGGATGAACTGCGCCTGGTGGAAGATTATCTTGGCATCACCCAGACGAACATGAACCGCCAGGTGATCCTCGAAGCAAAAATTGTTGAAGTCCAGCTCAAGGATGGTTTTCAAAGTGGCATCAACTGGGCCGGTATCGCCAATAAGAATGGCAAGACTTACACCATTGGTCAGGTGGGCGGCGGGACATCCCTTGGCCCCACGGGGCTCAGTTCTATTGCTGGCAATACCGGCAACTTGAATCCCACGACTGGAATTTTCACCCCCATCTCCGGCACCAATAGTTCGGCCTTTGGTGGTGTGTTCTCCCTGGCAGTCCAGGCGAACAACTTCGCGGCTTTTTTCGAATTGCTAAAAACACAGGGTGATCTGAACGTGCTTTCCAGCCCGCGTGTTTCTACCATGAATAACCAGAAAGCCGTGATCAAGGTTGGCACGGATTCCTATTTCGTCACCAAGCAGGACACCACGGCGACAACTGTGGTAGGAGGGACTCCGACCATTTCGACCGAATTGTCACCGTTCTTCTCAGGAATCGCCCTGGATGTGACGCCGCAGATCGATGAGGCCGGTAATATTAATCTGCACATTCATCCGTCTGTGAGCGAGGTATCGGAAAAACTGATAACCGTCGCTTCGAACCAAACGATTTCGACGGCGCTGAGTTCCGTTCAAGAATCGGACAATATTGTCCGCGCCGGCAGCGGCCAGATTATCGTGATTGGCGGTTTGATGAAGGAGGCAAGTACCGATGACAACGCCTCCGTGCCCGTGCTTGGCGACATTCCGCTGGTTGGCAACCTGTTCAAGCACAAGAGGGTGACGCGCATCAAGCGCGAACTGGTGATTCTGCTCAAACCGACGGTCATCAACGTAGGCCAAGACTGGAGTGACGCGGCCGGCGAGTCACAGGAGCGCATCCGGAAAATCCGTATCGGATCCTGAACGGGTTGATTTAATGAAGCCCTACTTCGATCGTCTTGATTCAATTTTTGGAAGCGGGTAACAATAAATGTACGGAACACATTTCGGGCTACAAGAGCTGCCGTTTACGATCACACCGGACACCAGCTTCTTCTTCGCCCATTCATCGCACCAGGAAGCGCTGAACACGCTGTTAGTCGCCGCGCGCAGCGGCGAAGGCTTCATGAAAGTGATCGGCGAGGTGGGTACCGGGAAAACGCTGCTGTGCCGGAAGTTCCTGAGTGCACTCGATCATCGTGAGTTTGTCACCGCTTACATTCCGAATCCCTACCTGCAGCCGATGACTTTGCTGCTCGCAGTCGCTGACGAACTTGATATCAAATATCCCCAGCACATCAATCAGCATCAGTTGCTGAAGCTGCTAACCCGTTATCTCATCGACAGCTATGCCGAAGGCAAACGCGTGTTGCTGTGCCTGGATGAATCCCAAGCCATCCCGATCGAAACGCTGGAAAGCCTGCGGCTGCTCTCGAACCTGGAAACGGAGCGGCGCAAGTTGGTGCAGGTGGTGTTGTTCGGACAGCCAGAGCTGAACGAACGCTTGGAGAATCCCTCGATACGCCAGCTCAAACAGCGCATCAGTTTCGCCTGCCGGTTGTCGCCGCTGAGTCTGAGCGAGGTGGAATTCTATATGTCGCACCGCTTGGCCGTGGCCGGTTACCGCGGCGCACGCCTGTTCCCGCACAAGGTCGTCAAAAAAATCTATCGCACCAGCAACGGCATTCCACGTCTGGTGAATATTCTCGCCCACAAGTCGCTCATGGCCGCTTTCGGTGAGGGCGCGCGTGTGGTCTCGGAAAGGCACGTGCGCATGGCCGTCGAGGACACCGAATCCACCCAAGGGGCGCTGACCGTGAAGGCACGCATCAAACGCTATCTGACCGCGCTGGTGTCGGCTCTGGCGCCCATCAGCATTCTCCCCCTGATTCTTTCCGGCACCACGTTGATCTCAGGCGGCTTGGTGTGAGCCTCATCAACAAGATGCTTCAGGACCTGGAGACGCGGAAAGATTTCCAGGCCGGAACCACCCCGAAAAAATCCGTCTACGAAGACTTGAAACCCATAGGACGGATTCCGTCCTCACGCGCTCCGTCGCGCCGTCTGGTGCTGTTGCTTGTGCTGGTCACGGTTGTCGGAGGCGGTGCTTATGCCTGGACACAGTGGGGTGACCCTCTTGTCGCAAGCTTGTTTCCACCAGAGCCTGCCACCCCGCCTCCACCCGTGGTGGCACGCAAGGCACCGCCGCCGCGCATACCGGCCCCGGCTCCTGCCGCTGCCCCGCAACCAGCTGTGGCAGCGCAAGCAGCGGAGTCTAAGACTCCTCAGGCCACAGCTGGGAAACAGACTGTATCGCCGCCGGTCGTTCCGCCGGCTCAGACTATTCCGCCGGCCGTCGCAGCAGAAAAGGGTATCGCGCCAGCATCGGATCCGGTCGCCACTCCAGAACCCGTGACAGCGGAGAAATCCAAGGCCGCCATGGCGAAAGAACAAGGCTTCTGGACCGTGGCTCGGGGCGAAACCCTCTTCGGCATTTCCGCCCAGACCGGTATAGACCTGCGGGAACTGTCCCAATGGAACCGTTTAGGACGTGATTACGTTATTCATTCCGGCCAGAAATTGCGTCTGACACCGCCGACGATAGCTTCGACAAAGGCCGAACCGACGCGACCGAAAGAAAAAACGGTGGCGCTGGCAACGAAGGCCAAGCCTCAAAATTCTCGCGCGGGCTTGCCGGTTGAAAAGAAACCTGAAACGAAACGGGAGTCTGTCTCGGTGTCGTCAGATATGACGGTCATGGATAAACGCATCAAGCCGTTCGCTCCTAATGAAAAAGCGGAAAGCGAATACCGCCGGGCAGTGGATCTCCTGCAGAAGGGGCGTATGTCAGATGCCGAGAAACACCTCAGACTGGCATTGAAGATTGATGAAACACACACGCCAGCGCGCGAACTGCTCGCCGGTCTGTTGTTGCAGCAAGGGCACTGGCGTGAGGCGCAACAACTTCTAGAGCAAGGCATCGATACGGTACCGGCGCATTATCCCTTCGCCCAGTTGCTCGCGCGGGTATATGTCGAACATGGCGCGGACCAGAAAGCGCTGGCTGTCATGGAAGGCAGTCAACGTGCCGGTGTGGAAAATCCGGATTATCTGGCGTTTCTCGCCGCGCTGTATCAACGTGTCGGCAAACATGCCGAGGCCATCAAGGTTTACAACGGAGCGCTCACCCTCAATCCCCAGGAGGGACGCTGGTGGCTTGGCATGGGCATTTCGCTTGAGGCAGCCCAAGACTGGAATACCGCTGGCAGCGCGTATCAGCGCGCCATTGAAAGCGGTGTGCTGGAAGACAACCTGCTCACATACGCGCGCGAGCGCCTGTCGGTGGTCAAAAACAAGTAAAAGCTTTTCCTGAATCGACCCGGATTCAGGCCCGCGCCACGACCCACACCCGCACGTCCTGGGCGCCACTGCGGCGCAAGCTCTCCGCGAGAGCATTGACGGTGTGCCCGCTGGTCATCACGTCATCAACAATGGCAACCCGATGGCCGAAGAAGACGTCGCTCGTGGTGAATGCACCGCGCACGTTTTTTCTGCGCTGATCGCGTGGCAACTCCGCTTGGGGAGCCGTGGAACGGATACGTTTCGCGCCATCCCAGTCGAGCGGGACATGCAGCCGTCGGGCAACGAATCGGGCGATCTCGAGTGACTGGTTATAGCCCCGCTCGCGCAGGCGGGAAACATGCAGCGGAACGGGGATCACCACGTCCGGAAGCGGGTCGTCCAGCACCCGAAGGTACTCCGCGAGGTATCCCCCGAGCACGCGCGAAAGCTCCAGCCTTCCATGGTACTTAAGCTGTTGAATCAACTTGTCCACCGGTGAGGCATAGTGGAACACCGCTAGTGCACCATCGTAAGCGGGTGGGTGGTTTTGGCATTCACCGCAGATGGCATCCCCAGATCCCACAACTGCGCCCACCGCGGCGCAGCGCGGACAGCCCCATTGAACCCGTGGCAAGGATTGCTCGCATCCCGTGCACAGGTCTCTGGCTGCGGACGCCCGCCCCTGGCACAGCAGGCAGATATCCGGCCAAAACCAGCGTTGCGATCTTTTTAAACTGATGTCAACTTTTTCTATCATTCTGTGTTGACTGGTTTCGGGGAAACACTACACTTCGCGGATATATTATTACGACAAGACGAACGAGCGAAGCGAGCCATGACAGCTTTTCGACACCTTCTAAAGTCAGGTTGAATCCTGCGCTTCGTTTGGTGAATTTCCCTTTCTTGACCTGCGAATCATCATGAACAACTTGGAAGCTGGATTGAATCGGCGTCGTGCGGAAAATCTTTATCGTGAACGCCTTGTTCTCGAATCCCCGCAGGGCGCGAAGATCCGTGTTGGAGAGGAAACGCTGCTGTCATTTTGCAGCAACGATTATCTTGGTCTCGCGAACCACCCCCAGGTCGTGGCCGCTTTCCGGGAAGGGGCGGACCGTTACGGTGTGGGGGCCGGCGCCTCGCACCTCGTCAACGGTCACAGCCGCGCACACCATGCGCTTGAGGAGGAACTGGCGGATTTCGTCGGCTCCCAACGGGCACTGCTATTTTCCACCGGCTACATGGCCAACCTCGGTGTGGTGGGTGCGCTCACGGATCGGCATGACGCAATTTTTGAGGACCGACTCAATCATGCTTCCCTGATCGATGCCGCCCGTCTGGCCCGTGCCAAAGTGACGCGCTTCCCTCACGTCGATATCGAACGGCTGAATTCCCTTCTGACACACACTGCTAGACCACGACTGATCACAACGGATGCGGTCTTCAGTATGGACGGTGACATCGCCCCGCTGGTCGAATTGGCGGCGCTCGCGGACAGACATGGTGCACGATTGATGGCGGACGATGCGCACGGATTGGGGATTTTGGGGCAAGGCGGGCGCGGCACCTTCGAACACTTGGGCACGCCCTTGGCGCCACCGGCGATTCTGATGGGTACGTTGGGGAAGGCCTTAGGCGTGTTCGGGGCTTTTGTGGCTGGCGAGGAGGCACTGATCGAAACGTTGATCCAGCGTGCACGGACTTATATATATACCACCGCGCTGCCGCCGGCCGTGGCCGAGGCGGTACGTGCGAGCCTGAAACTGGCCCGGGAAGAAGGTTGGCGGCGCAACCACCTTTGCAGGTTGGTAAGTCATTTTCGCGACGGAGCCCGAAACCTGGGCTTTACCCTGACTCCCTCACCAACCCCGATTCAACCGCTCATTCTCGGCAGCGCGGAAGCGGCACTCGTGGCCAGCCGCCACCTGCGCACACATGGCATCCTGGTTACAGCCATTCGTCCCCCCACAGTGCCGGAAGGCTCCGCACGCCTGCGCATTACTTTCTCCGCGACGCACGAAGATTCAGATGTGGATCGTTTGCTGGAGGCGCTCTCGACGATAAAAATCGCATGAGACTTTACTATGAGCAATTCGGAGATGGACCCGAGGTGGTGCTGGTGCATGGTTGGGGTTCGCACGGTGGCGTCTGGACGGATATCGCCCGCGCGCTGTCGATAAATAACCGTGTTACCGTCCCCGATCTTCCGGGACACGGGCGCTCACGTGATTTTCTGCCGCCGACATACACTCCCGAGTCGCTCGTTGAGGAAATACGTCCGGCAATCTCCGGCGCAGCGGTGTGGGTCGGCTGGTCCATGGGTGGTTTGGTGGCGCTGGCCGCCGCACAACGTCACCCGCGGGAAGTCACCCGGCTAGTGCTGGTTGGCGCCACGCCGAAATACGTCCATTCGGCGCACTGGCCAAATTCGATGTCGCCCACGGTGCTGGATCAATTCGCAGACAATCTCGAACAGGATTATGCTGGCACCCTCGAACGCTTTCTGACCTTGCAAATGGCCGCGGGAGAAAACCACGATGTGCTGCGCCGATTGCGCAAGGAAATGTTCCGATACGGGGAGCCCCCGACGGCAGCGTTGCAAGCAGGGCTACGGCTGTTGAAGGAGGAAGATCGCCGGAACACACTTAGCTCGATTGCGACACCGGCCATGATTATTCATGGCGGGCGTGACCGGCTGGCGCCCGTGGGCGCGGCGCGATTTCTGGCGGAACATCTCCCGCATACGCGACTGGAAATATTTCCCGACGCCGGCCATGCGCCGTTTCTGTCGCACGCAACGCTGTTCCTGGAAAAGCTGGGAGATTTCATCGAATACGGCAAGACGAGCGAAGCAGGGCTTCTGTCATGACTGAGCAATTGGCGCTCGACAAACGCCGCCTGCGCCAATCATTCACACGGGCGGCGGACACCTATGACACCGCCGCTGTGCTGCAACGCGAGATCGCCGATCGCCTCCTCGGGCGCCTTGATCTGGTCCGAATGCAGCCGCAACTGATTCTCGACATCGGCTGTGGGACCGGCTATGACCTGAAGCGCCTCTCTCGGCGTTACCCGAAGTCGAGGGTGCTAGGTTTGGATATCGCCGAAGTGATGGCGCACCATGCGCGCCGACGTTCCGGCCTGTGGCGACGGTGGCTGGGCCGCAACACTTTCGTTTGCGGCGACGCCGAGCATTTGCCTGTCACCACAGCTTCCGCCGACATGGTGATTTCCAATCTCTCCCTGCAATGGTGCGATCCGCCAAAGGTATTCGATGAAGCGCGACGCGTCTTGCGCCCCGGTGGCCTTTTGATGTTTACCACCTTTGGTCCAGATACCCTGCGTGAGTTGCGCGCGGCGTGGCGCGTGGCGGACCACGAGACGCATGTGCATTCCTTTATTGACATGCACGACCTTGGGGACATGCTGATGCATGCCGGTTTTGCTGATCCGGTCATGGACATGGAGTCTTTCACCCTGACCTATGAGGGTGTGCTGGGTGTGCTGCGCGACATCAAGCATCTCGGTGCGCACAACGCGGCGATCTCGCGCGCTCGCGGACTGACCGGTAAGGGGCGTTTTGCCCGTTTTCGCGAAGCCTACGAGTCGCTGGCGCGGGATGGAAAAATACCGGCAACGTACGAAGCAGTGTACGGACATGCCTGGGTGCCAGAAACCGAATCGACGCAGGCTCGCGATGGCATCGCCGCCGTCCCTCTAGGCCGCATCGGACGCCGAACGTCGTGAATCGCGGCTGGTTCATTACCGGTACCGACACAGGTGTGGGCAAGACACAAGTATCGTGTATATTGCTCAGAGCGCTGGTTGGCGCCGGTAAGAGCGCCGTGGGCATGAAACCCGTGGCCAGCGGCTGTCATGCCACGGAATCCGGATGGCGCAGCGACGACGCGCTGGAATTGATTCAGGCCGGTTCCGTCTCGATCGACTACGCAGACGTGAATCCTTATGCCTTGGCGTCGGCCTGCGCACCACAATTTGCCGCGCAGGAGATGGGCGTTGAAATTCGCCTGGAAAAAATCCTCGATAGCTTCGAGCGTTTAAAAGAGAAATCGTCTTGGGTGGTGGTTGAAGGCGTGGGTGGCTGGAGAGTACCGCTCGGTGAAGTTTTGACGATGGCGGATGTGGCCCGGGACATGCAGTTGCCCGTAATCCTCGTGATCGGTCTGCGTCTCGGGTGCCTCAATCATGCATTATTGACGGTTGAGGCCATTCGGCGCGACGGCTTGGAGCTGGCCGGATGGGTGGCTAACGCCATAGATCCCACCATGACTCATGCACAGGAAAATATTCAGGCCTTGGAAAAAAGATTACCGGCGCCATTGCTCGGCAGCTTTCCCTATCGACGGCCGGGAATTGACGCTGACAAGTCATCCGGATTATCGAATGAAACAATAGTGCATCTCACTCAAATAGCTGACTAATCTGCTCGGAAGTTTCACGATCATGGTGGTATTTAGTCCCTGAAAACACAATATTTTTCAGCCATATCACATATTGCGGGGAGTTGACGCATGTGATAGTTTGCGCGCGCCAAAATGGCTTGATTTGGATCAAGTTTTCCT
>DATCZH010000062.1:0-11481 GCA_036526015.1 Sulfuricaulis sp. | reverse complement strand
GCGCGGCGGAAGGATTGTCGAGCAGTGCCGCCAGCAGATGCTCCACGGTAATGAACTCGTGGCGCTTTTCACGCGCGCCCTGGAATGCGCTGTTCAATGAAAACTCAAGTTCTTGCGACAACATGGCACCGCCTCCGGGCATTTGCCCTGCATCAAAACTCATCCCTGTTCGAAAATCTTCCCCTTATTCAGGCTCCATGGCGCACTGCAACGGGTGCTGGTGTTCCTGCGCGTACGCCAGCACCTGGCGCACCTTGGTTTCTGCGATCTCCCGGGTGTAAATCCCGCATATCCCTATCCCCTTCTGGTGCACATGCAGCATGATGCGGGTTGCGTCTTCCCGGTTTTTGGCAAAAAACCGTTCCAGAATAATTACGACGAACTCCATTGGAGTATAGTCGTCGTTCAGGAGGATGACTTTGAACAGCAGGGGCTTCTGGAGCCGGGGTTTAGCTTCCTGGACGACCGGACCGTCTAGATAATGCTGAGGCTTGTCGCTCATACCTTAAAGATTACACCATACATTCAGGGAACCCGCATTCTGTCTTGCGAATTCAAGCACATTGTGGGACTTGTACCTGAAACTTCAACCCCTGAAAATCTGGCATAATAATTGAAGTTCTTTCGAGTTTGGCCGGGTGACTGACTGTCTTATAGCACCCCGCGCACCTAGCTTGACTTGCCAGAAAAAAGAAGGATGATGGTCAAGGCTGCGCCTTGGCTCAGGCATTTGCAGGAGGCGGGTGTGGTATCTGAGTTCCTGAAAGACGCGGCGCTTTATCAGCACCAGGAGGGGGATGTATGCCACTAGGTACTGTCAAGTGGTTTAACGCCAGCAAGGGGTATGGATTTATTACCCCCACAGATGGCGGTGATGATGTCTTCGCGCATTACTCCGCAATAGAAATGGAAGGGTACAAGACCCTCAAAGAGGGTCAGCAGGTTGAGTTTGAAGTTCAGGAAGGTCCCAAGGGCCCCCAGGCTTCCCACATACGTTCCCTGCCCAAGTAACCGGCGTTAGATCCTCAAAAATTTCTAACCCGGCCATGCCGGGTTTTTTCTTCGCCTTGGCCGAGCGGACACCCTTTTATACGGGAATAGTGACACCAGCTCGCGCGTCTAATTAATACGTCCAACCGCGCCGAACAATCCCAAGGATAGCATTATGCATTTTCCGAACTGCGTAACGCGTTACGCCATTTTTCTCCCGGTTGTGAGTTTCATTGCTTTGGCCCCGATAACTGCCTTATCCGAAACAGTTGCATTAAGTGTTGACGAAGATCAAGTCAGCGTCTGGAATCAATTTGCGGAATCGCTGGTCGACCTCCATGAACAAGGCATCGCGGGGCGTGAGATCCGGATATCAGAACTCACCGGAGGATATGGAGGTGAATTCGCAAAGGGTTTCACATATCGTGAAGTGAGTTACCACGATGCGGCATCCGGAAAGCTTTTGAGTCGCATCCGATATGATGAAAACAAACCAGAGAAGATTCAGGTGATCGACGTTTACATCTATGATGCGAGTGGCCGAGTTATTCGGGACTATACGGCCATGTACCTTCCCAGGGGTCGCCATGCACCGGTACGCACTTTCATCAATCTGTATCAGTATGGGGAAAAACTTCATGGCTTCCGGCAATTCGATGCCTCGGGCAACCGTCTGTACGAACAGTGCCAAGGGAAATTCGCCGACCGCGACGTCGACTTTGACCTCGAGGACTATCAAATCAAACCGCGCGTCGAGGCTACCAAAGAGTATCAGGCCTGTTTCGGAAAGCTCCCGAATACAGCGGAAAAGTACCTGATTCCGAACCGAACACCATAATGTTCCAACAACACACTTTCACCGTCTACACGATATCGCTCATCACGATCGCGCGACGTATATTTTATATTGTCTTTTTCAGCCTGATGTTGGTATTCCCGTTCGGAGTATACAGCGAACCTGCCACGTTGGATGTCCCCACGGATAGCCTTCAATTGCAGAAAATGGTTATCGATCTTGACCGCCGGATTGCCGTCAATCCGGATGATGCGCAAGCCCATCTAAAACGTGGCGAGGCCCTTTTCAAACTGCAGGAGTTTGACAAGGCCATCGAGGATTTCAGCGCTGCCCTGCAGCGCAATGACAGGCTCGATGATGCGTATTTCGGCCGCGGGATGGCACTCGGTCGGCGAGGGCAGATTAAAGAAGGGATTGCAGATCTGAGTGTCTACCTTCGGCGTCACCCAGACAGCTCGCTCGCCTACACCAAACGCGGTGTCCGCTATATCTGGATGGGTGATCTGGAGAACGCCGAAAAGGACCTAAAACAGGCCATCGCCTTGAACGCCAGGAATGCCGAGGCTCACGACGATCTTGGCGTGATTCTGGCCCAACGCGGTGATTACGCCGCGGCCATCAGCCACTTCCAGGCGACGCTCCAATCAGAGCCGAGCTACCAAAAGGCGCATCATAACCTAGCAATGGTTCATTACATCACCGGCGACTATCAAAAGGCGCTGACGTCAGTTAATGCGTCGCTGAAACTCATTTCCGAGTCGCGCGATTCGATGATGCTGAAGGCAGCCATCCTGGAATCGTTGGGGCGCCACGGGGAAGCCAAGATGGCCCGGGAGGAGGCAGAGTTCATGCCGGAGGGAAACCGCAGCGAGCGCGCCGCCGTACAGTAAATTCCATGTTCGCAAATGGAGCCTTACATATCACGGATGATCGCTTCCCCAAAGTCTGAACAGCTAACCTGGGTCGCGCCGGACATCTGCCGCGCAAAATCATAAGTAACCGTCTTGGCGGAAATCGCCCCTTCCACTCCTTTTAGAATCAATTCGGCGGCTTCCATCCAGCCAAGATGGCGCAGCATCATCTCGGCTGACAGAATCATGGAACCGGGATTGACCATGTTCTTGCCGGCGTATTTTGGCGCGGTGCCATGCGTGGCTTCAAACATCGCCACGGAATCGGACAGGTTGGCCCCCGGCGCAATACCAATCCCGCCGACCTGTGCGGCCAGTGCATCGGAGATGTAATCGCCATTGAGGTTGAGCGTGGCGATCACGCTGTATTCCGCCGGGCGCAGCAGAATCTGCTGCAAGAAGGCGTCAGCGATCACGTCCTTGATAACGATCTCTTTCCCGGACTTCGGGTTTTTCAGGTGCATCCACGGGCCTTTGTCGAGGAGTTGCGCGCCGAATTCACGCTGGGCCAACTCATAACCCCAGGTCTTGAAACCACCTTCGGTGAATTTCATGATGTTGCCCTTGTGCACCAGGGTCACGGAGGAGCGATCGTTTGCGATGGCGTACAGGATCGCTCGGCGCACCAGGCGCTCCGTGCCTTCGCGTGACACCGGCTTGATACCGATCGCGGAGGTTTCTGGAAAACGGATTTTTTTCACGTTCATCTCACGCTGCAGGAAATCGATCAGTTTCTTCGCCTCGGGCGAGCCGGCCGGCCATTCGATCCCGGCATATATGTCTTCGGAATTTTCGCGGAAGATGACCATATCGACCTTCTCCGGCTCCTTCACCGGGCTGGGAACGCCGGTGAAATAGCGAACCGGCCGCAGGCAGACATACAGATCGAGTTGTTGGCGCAGCGATACGTTGAGCGAACGGATGCCACCGCCGACAGGTGTTGTCAGCGGACCCTTAATCGAGACGACATAATCCCTGACCGCCGTGAAGGTCTCCTCCGGCAACCAAGTATTTTTCCCATAGGTGGCCACGGCCTTCTCGCCCGCAAAGACCTCCATCCAGGCAATGGCGCGCTTCCCGCCATAGGCCTTGGTGACGGCTGATTCGACAACGTGGCGCATCACCGGAGTTATGTCCCGGCCAATGCCATCGCCTTCGATGTAAGGAATGACCGGTTTGTCCGGAACATTGAGGGAGTGATCTTTGTTGACCGTGATTTTTCCCCCGCCTGGGACCTTGATGTGCGTGAATGCCATGATACTCTCCAAGAAAACTGGCGCGAATTCTATCATCAGAACAGCCCGTGCGGTGGTTTGCTCTCCCGCGTTACACTTCCCGTCATGTCCCGGCTGATTCTTTTTAACAAACCATTTGGCGTCCTGGCGCAGTTCACTGACATCGCCGGTCGCGAAACCCTGGCTTCCTACATCAAAATCCACGGCGTTTATCCCGCGGGGAGGCTCGATCGCGACAGCGAGGGGCTGCTTTTGCTCACTGACGACGGACGTTTGCAACAACGGTTGTCCGATCCGCGTTACAAACTCCCGAAGTCGTACTGGGCGCAGGTGGAAGGCGAACCAGACGAGCCGTCACTGGAGCGACTGCGTCGTGGCATCATCCTCGATGACAAACTTACCCAGCCGGCGAAGATTCAGCGTATCCCGGAGCCTGCACTTTGGCCACGTCATCCGCCTATTAGAGTTCGCCAATCCATTCCAACTTCGTGGCTCGAAATCACGCTGACCGAAGGACGTAACCGTCAGGTCAGGCGCATGACCGCGGTGGTGGGTTTCCCCACGCTACGCTTGGTGCGACATGCCATCGGTAAATACAAGCTCGCCGATCTGTCGCCAGGACAATGGCGTGAAGCCGGTGCGGAAGTTTGGTAAGGTTGATTCATGATCTGGAAACCCAATGTTGTGGTCGCGGCCATCATCGAACGTGAAGGAAAATTTCTGCTGGTCGAGGAAAAAGCTGACGGCCGGCTCGTGCTCAACCAGCCCGCCGGACATCTGGACGAAGGAGAAAGTCTACTGGATGCCGTGGTGCGCGAAACGCTGGAAGAAACCGCCTGGCACTTTTCGCCGGAGGCATTGCTCGGCATCTACCGCTGGAGGCATCCCGACAAGGGGATCACTTATCTGCGTTTCGCCTTCATCGGTCACGTGTCACGCCAAGACGAGAAACGAACACTCGATCATGAAATCGTGCGCACAATGTGGTTGACCCCGGAGGAAATCCGCGCCGAATGCGCCCGGCATCGCAGTCCACAGGTGCAGAGTTGTGTAGATGATTACCTGGCAGGAAAGCAATATCCGCTCGAACTGATCAAAGACCTGACGGTACCGGTGGCTTTGACCGTCAGCCAGCATATCGTCTAGGCATTATGAAGATCGTGGTCGGCATTTCCGGTGGCGTGGATTCGGCCGTGGCGGCGCTGCTCTTAAAGCACCAGGGTCACGAGGTCACGGGCCTGTTCATGAAAAACTGGGAAGAAGACGATGCCGCGGGCCATTGCGGCGCGGAGGAAGAGCTGAAAATGGCGCAGGCGGTCTGCAACCATCTGGATATTCCCCTGCGGACCGTGAACTTCTCCACCGAATATTGGGACCTCGTGTTCAGTTATTTCCTGGACGAATACCGCGCCGGGCGCACGCCAAACCCGGACGTGCTGTGCAACAAGGAGATCAAATTCCGGACTTTTCTGGATCATGCCCTCGCGCTCGGCGGGGATCGAATCGCAACAGGTCATTACGCGCGGATTGATATGGCGGCGGGACGATATCGCCTGCTCAAGGCGAGCGACGAGGCCAAGGATCAGTCCTATTTTCTTTATCTGCTGGGACAGGAAGCGCTAGCACACACACTGTTTCCCGTGGGAGATATCACCAAAACCAAGGTGCGTCGCCTGGCGCGGGAGGCCGGATTGCCGAATTACGATCGCGAGGATTCCACGGGCATTTGTTTTATCGGTGAGCGCGATTTCAAATCGTTTCTCGCACGCTACCTGCCCGCGAAACCGGGCGAGATGCGCACCCTCGAAGGCGTTTTTAAGGGAAAACACGACGGCGTCATGTACTACACCATCGGTCAGCGACATGGGCTTGGGATTGGGGGAGAAGGCGAAGCCTGGTACGTAGTGGATAAGGATATCGCCCACAATATTCTCTATGTCGAACAGGGAGAACATCATCCGGCGCTGTTCAGCAAAGCGCTGACAGCCGGACAGCTGCACTGGGTGAGCCATGAGCCATTACCTTGGCCGCGGAAGCTGCACGCCAAAATCCGCTATCGCCAGCCGGACCAAGACTGCACGGTCATGGCGCAGGACACGGGTCTGTATGTAACGT
This sequence comes from Sulfuricaulis sp., assembly GCA_036526015.1. Classification (GTDB taxonomy): domain Bacteria; phylum Pseudomonadota; class Gammaproteobacteria; order Acidiferrobacterales; family Sulfurifustaceae; genus Sulfuricaulis. Next base: position 5,434 of record DATCZH010000062.1, on the reverse strand, counting down.
TTGAAACCGCGCAACGCGCCGTTACACCAGGACAATCGATAGTCTTCTACGATGGCGAGGAATGCCTAGGTGGCGGAATCATCGAAGCGGCCGTGCCCATCACGCAGCCTGTTGCGGCACAATCGGCATGACGGTGATCCGGCAATTTCCCGCTTGATCTGGTAAAATGGCCGCGTCCACACGGACTATCAACCATCGCAGGCGCGCATGAACAAACCGAACAAGCCGGATGCACTGCCACTGAACCCGCTCACCGCCTTATCCCCCCTCGACGGCCGCTATCAAAACAAGACCGCAGAACTTCGCCCGCTGTTCAGCGAATTCGGCCTGATCCATCACCGGATCCTCGTGGAAATCCATTGGTTGATCGCTCTGGGCCAACACAAAAAGATCAAGGAAGTGAAGCCATTTTCCCCCCCGACCCGGAAAATGCTTAGTGGAATCATAACGAACTTTTCTGAAACCGATGCCCGGCGCGTGAAAGAAATCGAAGCGACGACCAATCACGACGTCAAAGCCATTGAATATTTTCTTAAAGAGAAAACGCATGGCAACAAGGAAGTTACCGAGTGCGTGGAATTCATCCACTTCGCCTGCACCTCGGAAGACATCAACAATCTCGCCTACGCACTGATGCTGAAACAGGCTCGCGACAAAGTCCTACTCCCACGCCTGGACCATCTTATTACGGTCCTGACTGAGCTCGCGACCCGCTATGCCAAGCAGCCTATGCTCGCTCGCACGCATGGTCAACCTGCCTCGCCCACCACGCTGGGAAAGGAAATAGCAAATTTTGTTTATCGTTTGAAACGCGCCCGCCGGCAAATCGTGGACCCGTCCCTCAGGGGGAAAGTCAACGGCGCCGTGGGAAATTACAACGCCCATCTTGCAGCTTATCCGGACGTTGACTGGCCGGCCTTCGCCCAATCTTTCGTCGAGAAACTGGGCCTCGACTGGAATCCCTACACTACTCAAATAGAGCCGCACGATTATATTGCCGAACTGCTCGATGCCGCCGCGCGCTTCAATACCATATTGATCGATTTCAACCGCGATGTCTGGGGTTATATTTCGCTTGGCTATTTCAAGCAAAAGGTAGTAAAGGGCGAAATCGGCTCCTCCACCATGCCGCACAAGGTAAATCCGATTGATTTCGAGAATTCCGAGGGCAACTTGGGGGTGGCCAATGCGCTGTTCCGTCACTTTGCCGAAAAACTCCCGGTGTCACGCTTTCAGCGCGATTTGACCGATTCCACCGTGCTGCGCAATCTCGGAGTCGCCTGCGGTTACATGCTGCTGGCCATGGAGGCTTGCCTCAAGGGGATCGGTAAGCTCGAAATTGATGCCGAGCGCATGCAATACGACCTCGATCGGAATTGGGAGGTTTTGGCCGAGGCGGTGCAGACCGTCATGCGTCGCCACGGGATTGAGCAGGCCTACGAAAAACTGAAAGAATTAACGCGCGGGAAAGGGGGCATCAACCGCGAATCTATTCAAGGATTTATCCGTCAGCTCGAAATTCCGGATGACGCGAAAAAACGCTTGCTGGCACTGACGCCCGATCGCTACACAGGCAACGCCGCCCTGCAAAGCCGCCAGCTGGCGAAGCTAAAAGTCTGACCTCCCAGACCACTACCAAAATCGCGAATTGGTCTATAACTATCTTGATGGCGGCGATTTTCCCCCATCAAGTGATTTTTCGCGAACATGGACACGGCCAAGAATTCATCCGCCCCCGAGACTCCGCCATTACGCCGGATTATCCGGGAGCGCCGGGAAGTCACAGATTTTCTGTCAATGCTGGCAGAAAATGCCACGCGTGAAATACTCATCTTCGCGCCGCGGCTGGAGGGCGACTTTTTCAATACTTCCCGTTTTTCGCGCGCCCTGGCGAGTTTCGCCGCGCGTCACCGCCAGAATCTAGCTCGAATCGTGGTCGAAGACACGGAACAGGCGATACGTGATAACGATCGCCTGGTGGGGCTGTGCCGGCGGTTGAGCGATTTCATTCACATGCACCAAGTGGCCGAAGAACACCTGGGAATGAGTGAAATGTTCATTGTCGTGGATCATCGCAGTTACCTGCATCAGAGCGATATCACCAAACCGGATTGCGTGGCCCACTCGCATGACGGGCACGAAGCGGTGTTGCTGGCGCGGCGTTTCAATGAACTGTGGGATCACAGCGAGCCAATCATCGCGCTGCGCGCGGCGGGACTGTAGTTTCCAGGGTACCGATGCGGCATCGATTTATCCCAGTTCTGATATGTTATTTCACGCTGACTGTTTTGGCCGGGTGTGGACACACGCCCGCGGTTGATTCCGCGCCATCGTTGGCAAGTCGCGCCGCGGATCACGCAATCACCATGGTGGGTAAACCTTATCGCTACGGTGGCAATACCCCGAAAGGGTTTGACTGCAGCGGACTGGTACAATACAGCTACGGTCGCGTTGGCGTAACGCTTCCACACGGCACTCGGAGCCTACTGCAAATGTCTCGCCCAATTTCGCGAAACAAACTGCAGCGCGGCGATTTGGTTTTTTTTACCCAGGATGGCAGAAAGTCCTCGCACGTAGCGCTATATCTCGGGAACGGGCGTATCGTGCATTCCCCTTCTAGTGGCAAAAATGTTTACGTCGCCGGGCTCAACGAGCCCTACTGGCAGCGCCATTTCACGGAAGCTCGGCGACTCGTGATCAATTGACATGCCTTACGGCCACCTGGCCATGAGAATCCTTGCCACAGCACTATTGGTTCTACTTTCCTTCACCAGCGCTTGGGCCAACGAGGCACGCCTAATTCAGTTGAGGCACCGCCCTGCCGCAGATGTGATCCCCCTCATTCACCCCTTGCTTGGCCCGGACGATGCGCTGAGCGGTATGGACTACCGCTTGATCATCCGAACTTCGGATAAGAACCTGAAAGAAATCGAACGCCTCTTGGGACAGGTTGATGTAGCGCGTGAGTCGTTACGGATCATAGTAGAACAAGCAGTCGCCGACGAGGGTGACCGCATATCACAATCTGTGTCGGGCGAAATCCGTGTCGACGACAAGGCACGTGTTGCCTTGCCTGACAAATCTCCGGATGAAGGCGGGCTCACAGTGAACAAGGACGGGTTACGCTACAACACGATTCGTCGCACAACCACCGATCGCCAAGCCACCACCCAGACAGTCATGACGCAAGACGGGCAACGCGCCTATATCCACATTGGCCAGTCGATTCCACATGTAAAAAGAATACTGGCGCTCAGCCAGCGTCAATGGGTATTAGTACAAGGAGTCGAATTGCAGAATTTAATGACCGGATTCGAAGTGTTACCGCGCGTGCGCGGTGATCGGGTGCAACTGGAAATTACGCCCCGCTTGTCATCCATGCAAAACCCTGGGACAGACCTCGTGAATTTTCATGAGCTCTCCACCACGGTGGATACAAAACGCGGGGAATGGCTGGATCTGGGACAGATGCTCAGAAACCGCAGCGAAGTTGAGCGTGCCATCCTGGAGAGTGCCGTCTCGACGTCAGGTGAACGCCGTACCGTGAGACTCAAGGTCGAATAACAGTTCAGGGCTTGGTTCCGGCCGCAAAATGGGTTTCCACGTCCAGCCACAGGCCCTTTTCGGTCATCAACGGATGCACCTCTGCCAGATGTTGGGCCATGAAGTCCGCACGCTCCGCAGTTGGAATGTTTTCAAGCCTTCCCCGCATGCCGCTATTCCAAAGCACGTCCCGCCACTGCGATTCATCTTTGAGGTGATAGCCGACCTGTTCGGTCGTTACCTCAATTTCCTTAAGACCGGCCTGGAACAACAGTTCCCGACAACGTTCCGGCTCGGCCAGGCGAATTGACGCCATCGCGGACTTTTCCTCCGCACTCATAAAACCATGGTGCTCCAGCCGAGTGAGCAACCGTTCCATCATCGGCTGGAATGCCCGCTTGCCAAAAGCCGTGAACAGCACACGCCCACCCGGCTTCAGGACACGCACCCATTCCCGGAGTCCTGCCGCCATGTCGGGCAGCAAGAATATGCCGAACGAGCAGGCAACGTAATCAAAATAATCGCGGCGGAAATCAAGGGAACCGGCATCCATCACATGCAGGTCGATATTCCGAACACCGAACTTCGCGACTTTTTCCTGCAAACGGTCCAGCATGGTCTCAGCCAAATCGATCGCCATGACGCGACCCTGTTGACCGACCGCCTGCGCGGCGGCCAACGCCACAACGCCGGTCCCGGTGGCGACATCCAGAAATTTTGACCCAGGGGCCGGATTGAGGCGACCAACCAAGCGATCTGCGCAGAAGGGGAAGAAACGCAGCGCTGCGTCGTCGTATCCGTCCGCCACGAGGTTAAATACTGAAATCACCCGCGAACACGAACCCTTTTCATTCATGGGGAGAATGTTGTCAGAACACACGTTCTCCGCAACAGGTGAGTGTTGCAGAGAACGGCGAGGCAAGCGGCGGCCAGCGGTCCTGGGGGTGGGAACCCGGGTGGGGTTCCATGGCCCAGACATATGTAGAAATATGCCTAACGCTCCTTGTCATTGGTGGAGGATCGTCCCCAGGAGGATGTCCGCCAGCCGGAGGTCACCTAACGTGACGCTTTCTGTGTATCAAAAGCCCGTCGGGGAAACATTGATGCACATCAAGCGGCCTACTGCCATAGTCGAGAAGCCCATTACTGATCTGGCGCAAGTTAATCCTGCGGGAACCCACACTTCTTTCGGGTCAGCCTTTATCGAACCATACAGGAGCCACGACTTGCCGCCACAGGATCGATAACGCGCCACCCGTCGGGCTGGCCACCCCAACTATCGTTATGCCGCGCCTGGATTATGGTCCCGGGCCTATACTTTTTTATGCGGCACCCCTGCTGCAACGCATAATTCTGAATGGACAAGGATGTCCTGTGATGGCAAGGAGCATATTCCAAAAAATCTGTCCCGGTTGCATGATCACTCTGCCATTGGATGCGCTCGTCTGTGCTTGCGGTCACCAGTTTGATCATGACGATACGGATGAATCACTTTCCTCGGAAGAGATTCGAGTAAAGGCCGAGGAGCTCTACGAAAGTTATTTGGCGGCGCGTGTTGAACAAGCCACCGGAAACGTCATGTCGGCCCAGGCCGAATTCGCGCGCGATCCGGAAAGTCCCGTAAAATCCCAGCGTGTCGCTGACGCAATTCAGGAGTCGGAAGCGGCCCGTGTCGCCTTGTCCGAACAATCCGCCCGCGTGCGAGAATTGAAAAAAGCCTTGCCGCCGGTATCGCCACCTTCTCGTCACTTGCCGCTTCCTGTCGCACCCAAAAAACTTCCTGCACAATTAAAAACCGTTCCGGCGCCAACCCGCCCCCGAACGGTGACCAAGGCTATTATGGTTGCTGCAAGTTTATCTATCTCTGCCCCGGTACGTTCTAAACAGATTA
>DATCZH010000061.1:0-5902 GCA_036526015.1 Sulfuricaulis sp. | reverse complement strand
CTCAGAAACAGGTCCATGAGCAACTGGACCTCCTGTGCCGGACGGCGACAATTCTCGCTGCTGAAGGCAAATAATGTCAGGTTTTTTATCCCTTTCTCCACACATCGGGTCACCAAATCGCGTACACGCTCGACGCCCTTGCGATGGCCAGCGATACGGTGCAATCCACGGCTTTTGGCCCAGCGGCCATTACCGTCCATGATCACCGCCACGTGTTGCGGAACATCGGATTGCGACGCCAGAAAAGCGGCCGTGTCAGTCTTGGATTTCTTTTCCATGGATTAATGTATTGTTGTTCAATCAGGAACGTGCTGGTCGCATCAGACCTGCATGATGTCTTTTTCCTTGGATGTCACCAAATTGTCGACTTCGCTGATGAAACGATCCGTGAATTTCTGCACCACTTCTTCCGCTCGCTTGTCCTCATCCTCGGTAATGGTTTTCTTTTTTAGAGCCTCCTTCAAATGCTGATTGGAATCGCGCCGAATATTGCGGATAGCCACTTTGGTGTTCTCGCCTTCGGCACGGGCGTGCTTGGACAGTTCCTTACGCCGCTCCTCGGTCAGGGCCGGCAGAGGAACACGGATGACCGCGCCCGCTGACACGGGATTGAGTCCGAGGTCTGACTCACGAATAGCCTTCTCGATGGCCGCCGCCTGACTCTTGTCATAAGGAGTCACCGTAAGCGTCCGGGCATCGGCGGCCGAAACATTGGCGACCTGGTTTAGCGGCGTCTTGTTGCCGTAGTAATCCACGCGCACGTTTTCCAGCAAGCCGGGGTGCGCACGGCCGGTGCGGATCTTGCCCAGATCATTTTTCAGCGTCTCCACCGACTTTGCCATACGCGTTTCCGCGTCTTTCTTGATGACTTCAACCGATTGCGTCATGGCTGACCTCCTTTCACGAGTGTACCGACATTTTCTCCCCGGCAAACACGTATCAGGTTGCCGGACTTGTGAATGTTGAATACACGAACATGCATATCCTGGTCGCGACACAAGGCAATGGAGGTGGCATCCATCACGGCCAGTCGCTTGTCCAGGACTTCGTCAAAACTGACACTTTCAAAGCGCTTGGCGTCGGGATGTTTCACCGGATCCCGGTCGTACACGCCGTCGACCTTTGTGGCTTTCAGCACGACATCCGCGCCAATCTCCATCCCCCGCAATGTTGCCGCCGTATCCGTGGTGAAGTAAGGATTGCCGGTGCCCGCTGCAAAGATCACCACGCGCCCCTGCTCGAGATGACGTATGGCGCGGCGACGAACATAGGGTTCCACCACCTGGTCTATTCGCAGAGCCGACTGCACGCGCACGGGGACATCCTGCTTTTCCAAGGCATCCTGCAGGGCCAATGAATTGATCACGGTCGCGAGCATGCCCATGTAATCGGCCGTGGCCCGGTCCATGCCCTGTGCCGAGAGAGCAATACCGCGGAATATGTTGCCGCCACCAATCACAATGGCAAGCTGGATATGGGAGGCAACTACGAGCTTGACCTCGGAGGCAATGCGCGCGATTACTTCGCGATTGATCCCATAGGCGTCAGCGCCCATGAGCGCTTCACCGGAAAGCTTGAGGAGCACGCGGTGGTAGACAGGGGGCCCGGAAGCGCTCGTCAAGCGTTACGCTCCTTTGGCTGTCGCCATTACTTCAGCGGCGAAATTGTCCGACCGCTTTTCCAATCCTTCACCGACTTCAAAACGGATAAAACCTTTCACGATCGCGCTCTTGGACTTCAGCAGTTTTTCGACGCTGGTATCCGGGTCCTTGATGAAGGGTTGACCGAGCAAGGTAATTTCATTGAGGTATTTATTAACACGCCCCAAGACCATTTTCTCAATGATCTCGGGAGGCTTGCCGCTGTCTTTGGCCTGTTCGGAAAAGATATCCTTTTCCTTGGCAACGGTCGTCACCGGCACCTGCTCTTTCGAAATGTATTCGGGCCGGCTGGCAGCAATATGCATGGCGATATCCCTGGCAAGGTTTTCATCACCCCCTTCCATCATTACCAGTGCGCCGATCTTGCTGCCATGGTGTACATAACTGCCGATGTGGCCCTTGTCCGCAGACATTTTTTCAAAGCGTCGCACGTTGATTTTCTCACCCAGCTTCATGACCAGGCCCTCGCGCATTTGCGCGATTGTTCCCGGTGCGCCGTTTCCGCCGGGAAGCGCGTAAAGCGCATCAACGTCCGCCGGCTGCTTGTTGGCCACACGCACTGCCACTGAAGCAGCAAAAGCCAAAAATTCTTCAGCCTTGGCGACAAAGTCGGTTTCGCAATTCACTTCGACCATCGCGGCAGACTTGCGATCAGGGCTGACGAAAATATTAATCGTTCCCTCGGCGGCGATGCGTCCCGCCTTCTTTTCGACTTTGGCGCCAGCACGTTTGCGCAGGAGATCGGCTGCGGCATCCATGTCTCCATCCGTTTCCGTGAGCGCCACCTTGCACTCCATCATACCGAGACCCGTGCGTTCGCGGAGCTCTTTAACCTGTTGTGCTGAAATACTCATGCATGATCCTCGTCTTCATTTCGGTGATCGGCGTCACCGCATAAAATCAAGGGGGCAATGCCCCCTTGATGTCTTGCGTCAGTTAATCTTCCTCTTTCCCGGGGTGCACTTCTTTTTTCGATCGCCCGCCGATTTTCGGTTTGGCACGGACGGTACGTTTAGCCTTAACGGCTGGTTTGTCTGCAGGTTTGTTGAGCGGTTCTTCCGCTGGCTCTTCCTCGGCAACGGTCTCAGGCGGTTCTACGGCCGCGGTTTTTTTCTTGGCGGTGATCTTGACCTTGGGCTGCTCATCTTTCACTTCGATGAATTCGTCATCCCCCGAAACTATCGCAGCCTGATGCTGTTCGCGACCCACGAGCATGGCGTCTGCCGCGGCGCGAGCGTAAAGCTGGATTGCACGGATTGCGTCGTCGTTGCCCGGAATGACGTAATCCACGCCATCCGGTTTGCAGTTGGAATCGACCACGCCGACGACGGGAATGCCGAGTTTCTTCGCCTCGGAGACTGCGATGTATTCATGACCGACATCGACAACAAATAGGGCATCGGGCAAGCCGGACATTTCCTTGATGCCGCCCAGGCTCTTTTCGAGTTTGGCGCGTTCACGATCGAGGGTCAGAAGTTCCTTCTTGGAAAGCTTCTGGCTGCTGGTTTCGTCCGCCAGTATCGATTCGAGCATTTTCAGTCGCTCAATAGATTTCTTGACCGTGCGGTAATTAGTCAACATCCCGCCCAGCCAGCGGTGGTTCACGTACGGACAACCACAACGAGCGGCTTCCTCGCCGATAATCTCAGTCGCCTGACGCTTGGTCCCGACAAACAAGACTGATCCGCCGTTGCCGGCAAGTTTGGTCAGATAACCCATTGCCTCGTTGAACAGCGGCAGGGTCTTTTCCAGATTGATGATATGGATACGATTGCGCTCGCCGAAAATATAGGGGCGCATCTTGGGATGCCAGAACCTCGTCTGGTGGCCAAAATGCACGCCGGCCTCCAGCATCTGGCGCATGGTGACATTGCTCATGTTATCTCCTTCGGGTTTTTCCGCCGCGGATCCCATGCATCAATCCGGCCGGTTCCCGAAGGAACGGTCGGACACCCGGATGCCTGTGACGATGCCGCGTGTGGTTTGTGGTTTAACTGCGAGCGGCTTTATACCATAAGGAGGGGCATTAGAACAATGTATTCATGGGTTTAAATAAATAATCATGCTCAAAAGGGCTTTGTAAATCAGCGTCATTCCCGGACAATATACTAGTAACAGACCGCTTATGCCCGTTACCGTTAAAACTCCCGCCGAAATTGAAAAAATGCGTGTTGCCGGCAGGCTCGCGGCCGATGTGCTGCGTATTATCCGGCCGCACGTCAAAGCAGGAATCACGACCGGTGACCTCGACAAAATCTGTCATGACTACATCGTCAACGTGCAAGGGGCGATTCCCGCGCCACTCAACTATAAGGGTTATCCCCGGTCTATTTGCACGTCGGTGAATCATCAGGTCTGTCACGGCATTCCGGGCGAGAAGAAACTGAAAAAAGGCGACATCATTAACATTGACGTTACGGTCATCAAGGACGGCTACCACGGCGATACCAGCAAGATGTTTACTATCGGCGAATCCTCGGTGCAGGCGAAACGTTTGGTCCAAGTCACGCATGAGTGCATGATCAAAGGCATCGAGATCGTGCGCCCGGGCACACGGCTCGGTGATATCGGACATGCCATCCAGCATCACGCCGAGGCGCATGGTTTCTCAGTCGTGCGCGAATACTGCGGTCATGGCATCGGACGCGAGTTTCACGAAGACCCCCAAATCCTGCATTATGGGCAGCCGGGAACAGGGATGGCACTGGAGCCCGGCATGACATTCACGGTTGAACCCATGATCAACGCCGGCAAAAAGGAAGTGAAATTGCTGCCCGACAACTGGACCGTGGTCACGCGCGACCACTCTCTCTCCGCACAGTGGGAGCACACCGTGCTGGTCACTGAATCGGGACATGAAATTCTTACTCTCGTTCCCGGAGACAGCCCGTGAATATCTACACACCGCCACAGCGCGCCTGAGGTCACGTGTCCAGCGACAGTGAGAGTCTGTTCCACCATCGCGAGTTCGACCAATCAGTGTCCCTCAGCGAGAACCCCTTGCCGCTCTTCCGTGCCGCGTTACAAGCCGGGCGGGAAAATCTAAAAAAGCGTTTCCTGGATAATAGCGGCGCGACGTTGCTGATAACCGCACATGCCAAGCTGATAGATCAGCTGGTCACCCGTGCCTGGAAGCGGCATTTGCCGCTGCTTCCATCCGGTATTCGCATTGCGTTGGTGGCTGTCGGGGGCTATGGACGTAGCGAACTTCATCCCGCTTCGGACATCGACCTCATGGTGTTGCTCGATGGAAAAAAACTGGCTAGGGTGCAACCGTTCATTGAAATCCTCATTCGTTTTTTCTGGGACATGGGGCTCGAAGTCGGACACAGTGTGCGCACACTCAAAGATTGCGTACGCGAAGCGAAAAGTGACATCACCGTAGCCACCAACATCATGGAATCACGCCTGCTTGACGGAGATGAGGATCTTTTTACCCGGATGCGAGCCATAACGCACGCTTCGAAAATCTGGCCGAGCCGCAAGTTCTTTGCTGCCAAGTACCAGGAACAGATTCTCCGACATCATCATTTCAACGATACCGCTTACAACCTGGAGCCAAACGTTAAAGACGGTCCAGGAGGCTTACGCGATATTCATACAATCCAGTGGGTCACGCAGCGCCATTTTGACACAACCTCCCTGCACGATCTGGTCAGACTCGGCTTTCTCAGCGAAGAGGAATACCGCACTCTGCGGCGTGGACGTAACTTCCTATGGCATGTGCGCGCCGGATTGCACTATCTCGCCGACCGGCGCGAGGATCGGTTACTGTTCGATCATCAACGTGAGCTCGCCACACATTTCGGTTACGTCAATCGTCCGGGGCTGCTCGCTGTCGAACAGTTCATGAAACGCTATTACCGAACTATTAAGGATTTATCCCTGCTTAACGATATCCTTCTACAGCATTTTCAGGAAGTCCTGCTCGCGCGTGGACGTCTGAAAGTCCGCCCAATCAATCGTCGCTTTCAGTCCCATCTTGGCTTTCTCGAGATTGCGCATCCCCGCGTATTTGAACGATCGCCGTACGCCATGTTGGAGATTTTTTTAATCATGCAGCAGCACCCCGAGCTGAAAGGCGTGCGCGCGAACACGATCCGCTTGATACGCCGAAACCTGCATCGCATCGACAACAAATTTCGCCATGACCTCGCCTGCCGCAGCCTGTTTATGGAGATCATGCGCCAACCGCGAGGTATTACCCACGAGCTACGACGAATGAATGCCTATGGCGTCCT
>DATCZH010000060.1:0-8716 GCA_036526015.1 Sulfuricaulis sp. | reverse complement strand
ATAAGATCGCAGCGCACAATACCACCGAAGATATTGACCAGGATGGCCTGGACATTTGTATCAGACAATATCAGCTTGAAGGCCTCGGCCACTTTGTCGGCCGTGGTGCCGCCACCGACATCGAGAACATTGGCCGGCATGCCACCGTGCAGTTTGATCAAGTCCATGGTCGCCATGGCAAGCCCGGCGCCGTTTACCATGCAGCCGATATTGCCCTCGAGCGCAATGTAATTGAGCCCGATCTCGCGTGCCTTCTGTTCCTTGGGATCGTCTTGCGAGGGGTCGCGTAATGCCTCCAGCGCCTTCTGGCGGTAAAGCGCGCTGTCATCCACCTGAATCTTGGCATCGAGCGCGATCAGTTCTCCGCCGCCGACAACCGCGAGCGGGTTGATTTCCACCAGGTTAAGATCACGCGCGCAATAAAGATGATATAGGCTCTGCATCATCCGTGTGAGTGCCGTCACCTGCGCATCGTTCAATTCGAGGGCATAGCCGATTTCGCGACACTGATACGCCTGCAGACCGGCCACGGGATCGACAACCGCCTTCAGGATTTTATCCGGATGCTGGGCCGCGATTTCCTCGATATCCATTCCGCCAGCGCTAGAGGCGATAAACACGATACGCTCGAGTGCGCGGTCCAGTAGGCAGGCCAGATACAACTCGCGCTGCACGGCACTCGGTGCCTCGATCAATAGTCGTTGCACCGGCTGGCCGGCAGGACCGGTCTGGTGTGTCACCAGATTTTTTCCCATCAGGTTTTCCACAGTGTTTTTCAGCGCCTCGTGCCCGCTGATTTTTTTTACTCCGCCGGCCTTGCCGCGGCCGCCGCCGTGAATCTGTGCCTTAACCACCCAGCTATCACCGCCGAGTTCATCCGCGGCCTTCAGCGCTTCGTCCATGGAAAAGGCCGGACGGCCGGGGGGGATCGGCACGTTGTATTCAGCGAGCAGGGTCTTGGCCTGGTATTCGTGGAGGTTCATATGCCAGTTTTATTGTTCAGGAAACGGCTCATTGTGAGACGGGAAATGTATCACATCCCGCCCGGCCATCGCTCACTCGTAGCGCAGAGCATCGATTGGATGGAGGGCGGCGGCCTTGCGCGCGGGATAGATGCCAAACAGGATTCCGATTCCGGCGGAAAACACGAATGCCAACAGCACGGCATCCGGCGAGACTGACGTCGTCCATCCGGCGAGCATCGACATCAAAGTTGTCATGATCCAGCCAAGGGCGATTCCCGCGAGGCCGCCAGTCAGGCTGACCACCAGCGTTTCAGCGAGAAATTGCAAGAGAATGTCCTGCCTCCGTGCACCCACGGCCTTGCGCAGGCCGATCTCGCGCGTGCGCTCGGTTACCGAGACCAGCATGATGTTCATAATACCGATCCCTCCGACCAGCAGCGAAATTCCGGCGATGGCGGCAAGCAGGTACGACATCGTGCGGCTGCTTTCAGCCATGGTTGCCTGAATGTCCGCCAGGTTGCGTACTTCGAAAGCATCCTGAGTCTGTGACGGTGGTACCCGGTGGCGATCCAGCATTAGTTTCTTGGCTTCCTTGATGATCGATTGAATCTGGTCGGCGCTGACGGCTTCGATATCAATGTAATCGACATAATTCTTTCCCAGCAGTCGATACATCGCCGTCTGCACCGGGATCACCACAATATCGTCCTGATCGCGCCAGGCAGTCGCACCTTTTTCAGGAAGAACACCGATGACCTGGAAATTGATCTTGTTGAGCTTGATGTACTCGCCCAACGGATTTTGTTCGCCAAAGAGTTCGCGCACCACAGTCAATCCGATGAGCGCCACGCGCATGCGCCGCTGGTTCTCTCTCTCCGTAAAAAAACGTCCAAGCGACGGCTGGGCAGCGCGCATGTGTTCGTATTCCGGGCCCGTTCCCAGGATTTGGGTATTCCAGTTGCGATTGCCAAAGGTCACGCGTGCGCGGCCCCGGACCGAGGGTGAGGCCTGTTTGACACCGGCGATGCCTTCCTTGATTGCCGCGACATCGTCAATGGTCAGTCGTGTCGTCTCACCCGCCTCCTGCGCCACACCGCCGACGCGCACGGCACCCTGACGAAGCATCAGCATATTTGAACCAAGCGATGCTAACTGTGTTTCAATCGCCTTCTGGGCTCCGCGACCGAGTGCCAGCATCGCGACAACGGCGGCCACGCCTATCAGAATACCCAGCATGGACAGTCCCGTACGCACCTTGTTGCTCGCCAGCGCGCGCAGGCCCTGGTGGAGATGCTCGCCGATTTCCTGAATGTGCCAACGGTTCGCTTCCCGGCTTTCTGGCCGCGATGGCGGCGCCACGCGCGGAGCTGCGCCCGTGCGGTCATCGGATTGAATGACGCCATCGCGCATGCGAATACGACGGCGCGCCTCGCGCGCGATATCTTCTTCGTGTGTGACAATGACAATCGTGATCCCCTGGCGATTAAGCTGCTTTAAGACCTCCATGATTTCCTGTTGGCTGGCAGTGTCGAGGTTACCGGTCGGCTCATCCGCGAGGATGATGCGAGGCTCGTTGACCAGGGCGCGGGCGATGGCCACGCGCTGCTGCTGACCGCCGGAAAGCTCGTTAGACTTGTGGCGCACGCGGTCTGCCAGCCCGACCTGCGCCAGCAGTTTTTCGGCGCGCGCCATGTCCAGCTCATGGCGCGAGTACAGCAGCGGCATGGCCACGTTTTCGCTCGCACTGACGCGTGGCAAGAGGTTGAATTGCTGAAATACAAAACCTATGGCCTCGCGGCGCAACACCGCGAGCTCATCTTCCGGAAGGTGCGCCGTCTCACGGCCCTGGAGCCGGTAAGAACCCTCATCCGGCACGTCGAGCAGGCCGATAACGTGCATCAGGGTGGATTTACCTGACCCGGAGGGTCCGGTAATGGCCACAAATTCGCCCGGTTCGATCGTCAGGGATACGCCGCGCAAAGCCTGCACGCAGGTATCGCCCATGCGGTAGGTTTTATGTATGCCCCGGAGTTCGATCATCTCCGTGACCGGTTCACTTCTTCTTCCTGCCAAACGGCATGAGCGGACTGGAGGCGGCCGTGTCCTTGCCGCCGGCACGCAAGCGCTGCACCAGGAGTTTTTCTTCTTCGCTCAGACCGTCGAGCACTTCCGTGTTGCGTCCGTCGCTCACCCCCGTTTTGATCGCCTTTTTCTGAGGTTCGCCCTTGGGTTTCGGCGATGGCAGAAGCACGTACGTTTTTCCCTCTCGGTTTTTCACCGCTTCGCTCGGGATCAGTAACACGTTTTGGCGCGACTCGATCACGAAACTGACATTGGCCGTCATGCCACTGCGCATGAAGGTCGGCGTCCTTTCAGGCAGGACATCGACTTCATAGGTTGTGACGTTGTTCACGGTCTTGGCATCATAGGCGATTTGATCCACCACGCCAGCGAATGGCTGGTTCGGATAGGCATCGAGCTCGAGCCGGGCATGCTGGCGCAAGCGGATCCGTGCGATATCGGTCTCATCCACCTGGGCCTTGATCGTGAGCCGGTCGGACATGATGAATACCGCATCGCTGCTGGTGAAGGTTTGTCCCGGTTCAACATTGCGCAAAATCACCGTGCCGCTGATCGGCGCCAACACCGGCGTGGCGCGATAAAGTTCCTCCCAGCGTTTGAGTTCCTCGGGCCCTCGGGCGCGCGCGGCGTCAATCAACGCCGCGCGTTCGGTCGAGCTCATCCAGGCCAAGATTTGGCCTTTGGTAACCATTTCACCTTCCTTGACCTCAACCTGTTCGGCTCGCCCGGGGATGGGTGGCTTGATTTCCAGACGGTTCCGGGGCTGCACCACGCCGGTGCTGAGAATCGTCACCGCCAGATCACCCCGGGTCACACCGACTTCGCGATAGAGGGGTTGGGTTTTGTCGCCTGCGTACCAGTAATAATACGCACCGATGCCCAGCAGAATGGCCAGGGAAAGGATGACGATCCATAGATACTTGCGCGCGGATCCCGAATTGTTCACGGTATCACTCCCACGCCCTGCGCTTGTTCCCAGGCCGCTTCGGCCGTCACGCGATCACGCTGGCTCTGTAAAAAAGTTTTTTGTCTTTGTATAAGGTCATTCTCGATACGGTCCCAGTCCTCGAACGACATGAGACCGTTGTTGTAGCGAGAGCGGGCTATTTCCGCACGCGTGATGGCAGCTTCCAGAAAGGCGCGATCCACTTTGAGCTTCTCCTCGGATTCGACATAATTGGCGTAAGCCTGTTTGAGTCGTACCAGCTGCTGGCGTTCCACATTGTCCTTGTTGGACGATACAGCCTCGAGTGTCGCCACGGCGCTTTTCGTCGTGTAGAAATCCTTGCCGCCGCTGTAAAGCGGGATAGTAAGATTCAAGCCGACGGTGCGCCGGTCCTGGTCAGGCGTCCAACCCTGGCCTTCGCGTGCCAGCGAACCGGTCAGGTCCACGCTTGGATAAAAGCCTCCACGTGCGAGCGTGACATCCGCCACCGCCGAACGTTCTCGTGCCCGGGCCTGCGCCAGCTCAGGCACCTGCTGCAGCATCTTTTGAAAGTCCGGCGCCACGCCCGGTGCGATGATTGGCACGCGTCCCACCACCTGTAATCCGGACGGATCGCGGCGCCCCAACACCCGCGCAAGCGATGCCTGGGTCGAGGACAGCGCCTGACGCGCTTGCAGGTTCTCGTAGCGTGCTTGGGCGAGTGAGGCGCTTGTGAGCAGAAACGAACCCTTGTTCTCACGTCCGCCTTCAAACCGCAACTCCACCAAGCGTAAGTTTTCTTCGAGCCGTTGCACGATCTTTTCGGTGAGCGAGACGTTATCCTGGGCGAATTGCAATCCGGCGAATGCAGATTTCAGTTCCTGACTCAACCGAGCCTTCACGACTCCTAGATTCGCTTCGGCCTCGGCAAAATTGGCTTCTCCCTGATCGATCCGGGCACTGTCCTGAAAACCAGAAAACAGATTCTGGTTCAGTGACAGCGAGGTGCTGTAAGTGGTGCTGTTCGAGACAGCACTGCCAGAACTGTCGTTGTATCCAACCCCCCCCGAAAGCTGGGGAAAGTTGCCGCTGTGCGCTGCGCTGGCGGAATGCCCCGCCGCCGTTAAGCTGGCGCGCGCGGCGCGCAGTTCAGGGTTGGAGGCCGCTGCTTCCTCGATACTGGCCTCCCAGACCAGCGCAGTTGATGGCGCGGCCCAGAGGCACGGCACCAGTCCGAGCAACAGGACCGAAAACAGAATATTATTAATGGTAGCGATCATGCGAGTGGCGGCCACTTCGTGACCTAAGTGCTGGTTCCAGGCTAAGTAAGTTAATACACGAGTGGCACAATTTGCCATTTTGACGAGAAAATCGCTGCCTGTCCAAACCTGAATTCTAGCGACGCGTCCGGTTTACGGACTCAAGACAATCTTCTAGATGGGCCGAACGGTTAGATTATCGCGGCATACCAGAGCCAGGCAAATTCTCAAGCAATGGCCTTCTTATTGGAACATTTTGGAATGCTTTCGTGAAAACATCAGTCTCTTTAACCTACTTATTCACGGGTAAGGATTCCACCGATGCATAGTTGAATTCGCGCGTTTAAAATAAAAAAATGCACATCTGCATCATCGACAACCTGGATAAAATAATCGCCGGCGATTGGAATGCCCTCGCCGGCGCCACGAATCCTTTTCTGCGCCATGAATTTCTCGTGGCATTGGAGCACACCGGCTGTGTCAGCCCTAAAACCGGTTGGCTGCCACAATATCTTGTAGCTCACGAAAAAGGCCCACTCCAAGGCCGGTTGTTGGGCGCAGTGCCCATGTATCTCAAATATCACTCCTACGGGGAATACGTTTTCGACTGGGCCTGGGCCAATGCCTATGCGCGGGCCGGCGAGAATTACTATCCCAAGCTCGTCATCTGCGTTCCGTTTACCCCGGCCTCAAGCACGAAGTTACTTACCGCTTCCGATGCTGATTCCGCCGCAATAAAAAAGGAACTGATTCAAGCTGCCTGGCGGCACCGGCAGGAAACCTGCGCCTCTTCCCTGCACTGGCTGTTCGTGACCGACGAGGAGGCGCATATCCTCGGAAAAGATAACCACTTGCTACGGACTGGATACCAGTTTCACTGGGCAAACCCAGGGTATCATGATTTCAACGATTTCCTCTCAAGCTTCACGGCGGAGAAACGCAAAAAAATAAAACGCGAACGCCGACATGTCCGGGAGGCGGGAATCATAATGGAGACATTAACCGGCGATTCGATCACATCCGCTCACTGGAATATGTTTCATGAATTTTACCAGTCAACCGTTCTCGCCCACGGGGCCTATGCCTATCTCTCGCGCGAATTCTTTCACCGAATGGGAGAAACGATGCGTGATCAAGTCGTGCTTATCCTGGCGCGCCGGGGAGAGGACTATGTCGCCGGCGCTTTTAACCTGCGCGGCATGGACACCCTGTATGGCCGCTACTGGGGTTCCCATGGAGAATTTCACAGTCTGCACTTTGAAACCTGTTATTACACTGCGATTGAATACTGCATCGCCCAGCGATTACGACGTTTTGAGGCCGGGGCCCAAGGTGAGCACAAGCTGGCGCGCGGCTTTACCCCGGTGGTGACCCGCTCGGCACATCGTCTGTCACACCCGGACTTCAGCCGTGCGATTGCGGATTACCTGGAGCGTGAGCGACTCGATGTGAATGCCTGCGTCAACGAACTCTATGAGCATATTCCGTTCAAAAAGGAAGCCGCCGTGGAAAACTGACCATCATGTTCGTTCTTAAGCCCGATTCGATAGACTTGCGCTTCCCCCCGGTGGAGTTGGCCTCTCCTGAAGGTCTTCTGGCCGTAGGCGGCGATCTACGGGCCGAACGGCTCCTGGAGGCATACCGCCACGGCATTTTTCCCTGGTTTAACCCGGGCCAACCGATCCTGTGGTGGTCGCCCGACCCACGCGCCGTGCTGTTTCCGCCGAAACTTCGCATCTCGCGCAGCTTGGGCAAAACACTGCGCCAGAAAAAATTCGTAATTACATTGGATCAAGCCTTTCGCAACGTTATTTCCTCCTGCGCTCAACCTCGGAGCGCACGCATCAGACATGGGACCTGGATTACACCGGAGATGATCGAAGCGTATTGCGTCCTGCACGAACGCGGCGTTGCGCACTCCGTGGAATCTTGGCGCGATGGGAAACTCGTTGGTGGGCTTTATGGCATCGCCTTGGGGAGCGCCTTTTTCGGGGAATCCATGTTCACGCGGACAACGGATGCCTCCAAAGTGGCATTTGTCCACATCGTGCGGCAATTGGAACAGTGGGGCTTTTCCCTGATTGACTGCCAGCAGCCTTCGGGGCATCTGTTCAGCCTGGGTGCCGAGGAAATCCGTCGTCGTGATTTCATGGATCATCTCGAGCGTGCGCTCAGACAACCCGACCGCCCGGGCCGCTGGCGCTTCGAGGCTGATCCGGCAATACTTACGAACAGCCGATCACTGACCAAGTCATGACAAGCCATCACAAACAACCAGAGATTTTCCTCTCCATGCCGCACGCGTGCAGTTACCTGTCCGGACACACCGCCACTTCATTGTTCCTCGATCCGCGCCAGCCGCTCGACAGCCGTCAGTATGCTAACTTCATGCGTCTCGGTTTCCGGCGCAGCGGCGACCTTGTTTATCGACCGCATTGTCGCGCCTGCAATGCCTGCATTCCGGTTCGCATCCCGGTGAACCTTTTCCGGCCTAACCGAGGGCAACGGCGCGTCTGGAAACGCAACCATGATTTGTCCGTGATCGCTCGACCGCCGGCTTACCATCAGGAACAATTCGAGCTGTATCAGCGCTACCAGGCCTCGCGACATCCCGGCGGCGGCATGGATGATCCCGATCCGCAGAAGTACATGAACTTTCTCGGGTCGCGGAATATTGACACCGTTTATTACGAATTTCGGCGCGATCAAACGCTACTGGGAGTTGCCGTCACCGACATCCTCCCGGATGGGCTCTCGGCGGTATACACCTTCTTCGATCCTGATGAAAAACAGCGCGCGCTTGGTATCTTTGCCGTTTTGTGGCAAGTCGAGCTGGCCCGGGAGCGGCAACTGCCATGGCTATACCTTGGATACTGGATCAAGGAATGTTCGAAAATGTCCTACAAGGGTCATTACCATCCGCTGGAAGCCTTTGTACAAGGGCAATGGGTCAATTTGGAAGATCCCCGCTCTCGCCACGCGCTGTAGTCTGTTACTCGGCTGGCAAGTCCATGGCTTCTCTATCAGGCATGCGCCAGACCAGCCGGCTGGGGTACTTCCAACATGCTCAGTTTTCTCTGTCGACTCATTGAATACTATCACCGCGAACACGGTCTCCATCCGAACTTGCTCTACCTGAACCCAGGGTATTATCAGAAACTTCTGGAATGCTTTCCGGAAAAGGAACATCAGGAGGAAGTTTCCAAGCTTCGAACGATGCAGATCATCAATAACCCGGAGGCCGTGCATCCCTACGTGGCGTGGTTACCGGGCGACGTCAGTACCGGTTTAGCCCACAAGTGGGAATGCGTGCTCTGACCTGCCCCTTATCAGCAGTCCTTCCAGATCGCTCCTGAAACAGCTTTACGCCCACGCGTGACTGCGGCATCATACGCCGCCTGTAAAATTCAATTAAGGATTGGCGTGGCAAAAGAAGAGCATATTGAAATGGAAGGAACGATCACCGAAACCCTTCCCAACACCTT
>DATCZH010000059.1:0-4866 GCA_036526015.1 Sulfuricaulis sp. | reverse complement strand
ATGATGTGCTGGCGGACGGCGACATCGAGCTGATGCTGACGGAGCATGGCCGAAATCTGGACAGCACCGCGAAAGCCATGGTGGATACCGCTAACGAGCGTGGCGGTCCAGACAACATATCGGTCATTCTGGTGAGAGTGCGCGGTGGTTTCAAAAGGAATCCAGAGGAGCTGCGGAAACTGCACGAACGCCTATAGACGAATGCCTTCTATTACGGGCATGTGAATAGGCGGAATATACGGACAGGGAATTGAAAATGGCCAAGATCATCATCAAATTCAACAACGACGTGGTGGATCATGTTGAGATTCGACAAGGCGACATGAAAATCGGCCGTAAGCCGGGCTGCGAGATTTTCATCGACAATCTTTCCGTGAGTGGAGAGCATGCCAATATCTTTACCGTCGGCGAGGATTCGTTCATTCAGGATCTGGGCAGCACCAACGGAACGTTTATCGGCAACAAGAAAATTACCAAACATCATCTCCACAACGGCGACACGATCGTCATCGGCAAGCATTCGCTGATCTTTCTTACTGAATCACAGCGCGCGAGCAATACGCCACCAGATGAATTCGCCAAGACCGTCATCATCAATCCGTCCCGAACGGTGGAACCCAAGCCCGCGCCGCCGACCAGCAACCCACCGGGCAGTCAACCAGAGGCCATCACGCTGGAAACGAAGCCAAAAACACCGGAAACGCAATCACAGCGGCGTCGCGTCGGCGCCATCTTCGTGCTCAGTGGCCTAAACAGCGGCAAGCGCATCGACCTTGTCAAGAAAGTCACCAATCTCGGGAGTGGCGGCAAGCGTGCGGGAGCCATCACGCAAATCCTGGATGGATTCTTGCTGACCCCGGGGCAGGACGAATCCCCGAAGTTGAATGGCCGGCCCCTCCCGATGGAAGGAACAAAACTCAAAAACGGCGACGTCATCGAGATCGCCGGGACGCGCCTGCAGTTTTATCTCAAGTAAGCGCCTGAATCCTGCTACTCCAACTGCTCCAGGGCCTCCGTAAGACGCCTTACCGGGAGCAGTTCAATACCGACATCACCTTTTTTGGGCATGTTGGCCGCCGGCATCAGCACGCGTTTAAAGCCGAGTTTGGCTGCCTCCCGAATACGCTCTTGACCGCGCTGTACCGGTCGCACCTCACCTGCTAGGCCCACTTCCCCGAACGCGACCAGATCCCGCCCCAGCGGGCGGCTGCGCAGGCTCGAAATCGTGGCTGCCAAGATCGCCAGATCCGCGGCGGTCTCCAGTACCCGCACGCCCCCCACGACGTTCACGAACACGTCCTGATCGAAAGTCGCTACCCCCGCGTGCCGGTGCAGCACCGCGAGTAACATCGCCAGCCGGTTGGCATCGAGCCCCACGCACACACGCCGCGGATTCGATAAATGACTCTGGTCCACCAGCGCCTGAACTTCCACCAGCAGCGGGCGCGTGCCCTCTTGCGTCGCCAGCACGACACTGCCGGGCACAGCGTCTCCCTGCCGGCTCAAAAACATCGAGGATGGATTGCCGACCTCGCGCAGGCCGGTCTCGGTCATGGCGAACACGCCGATCTCATTCACCGCGCCGAAACGGTTCTTGATCGCGCGGATGATACGGAAGGCACTGCCGGTGTCGCCCTCGAAATACAGTACGCTATCCACCATATGCTCCAGTACGCGCGGTCCCGCGAGCGTGCCCTCCTTGGTGACGTGCCCCACGAGAAACAGGGCCGTGCCTGTTTGCTTGGCGTATCGCACCAGTTGCGCCGCGGATTCACGCACCTGGGCCACGCTGCCGGGCGCGGATTGCAGAATCTCGGTAAACATGGTCTGGATCGAATCGATAACGATGACCTGGGGCTGCTCGGCCTGCGCACTCGCGAGTATCGTTTCCACTTGGTTTTCCGTGAGCAGGCGCAGGCGGTCGCTTTTCAGCCCCAAGCGCTGCGCGCGCAGCGCAATCTGGTCGGAGGATTCCTCGCCGCTAACGTAGAGCACGCGCGCACCCTGTCCGAGGGTGGCCATGGCTTGCGTCAACAACGTGGACTTGCCGATGCCTGGATCGCCGCCGATCAGAACGACGGATCCGGAAACCAGTCCGCCACCGAGCACACGATCGAGTTCACTGATTCCGGTCGCAAGACGGAGAATTTTTTCCGGTGTTACTTCATCCAGGTTGCGCACCGCCGCCGGCGCGCCGTACTGGCGCCCGGCACGCGGATGGCCCGCGGTAACGATGGAGGATTCATACAGCGTGTTCCAGGCGTTACACGATGGGCATTGCCCCACCCACTTGAACGAGGCGGCACCGCATTCATTGCAGGTGTAAACCGATTTGGCCTTGGCCATGGGTGGGCGTGGATCAGACGACGAGGCGCGGGATGCGCTCGGTGACGTGGCACAGCAATTCGTACGAAATGGTCCCGGCGCTTTCGGCCACCTCCTCCACTGGCAGGCCCTGACCCCATAACCGCACCGGATCGCCTACCCTGGCATTCGTTTGGCTGCGCAGGTCGAGCGTGATCATGTCCATGGAAACCCGGCCCACGGTGGGAACACGCCGGCCGTTCACCAGCACCGGTGTCCCGGGTGGCGCGTGTCGCGGATAACCGTCACCATAGCCGATGGCCGCGACACCCACCGGCATGTCCGCCGGACATTGCCAATCGCCGCCATAGCCGATGGGATCACCCTTTTTTCGGGACTGCACGGAGATCAGCGCCGATTCGAGCGTCATGACGTGTTTGAGGTCAAGTGACAACGCGTCCCGCTTCATCAAGGGCGAGGCTCCATACAGCATGATGCCGGGGCGTACCCAGTCGAGATGGCTAGCGGGCCATGAAAGAATGCCGGCGGAGTTGGCAAGGCTCAACTCCACACCGAGATTCCGGGCAAAATCGAGAAAATCGTCAATCTGTTTTTGCGTGGCGGGATCTTTCGGAAATTCCGCGCGCGCAAAATGCGACATCAGCCGGACATTCGCCACGGCGGGAGCCGCGCGTAATTGTTTCAGTACATCAGGTGCCGCGGCTGGAGGAAATCCCAGCCGATGCATGCCGGTATCCACCTTGAGCCAAACGGTCAGTTGAAGTTCTTTCGACGCCACCGCCAGAGCTTTCATCTGGCCTTCGTGATGAATCACCGGCTCGAGCCGCTCCCGGGAAAGGAGCGGCAATTCATCCGCACTGAAAAAACCCTCAAGGAGACAGACAGGCTGGATGATCCCCGCCTGGCGCAGTTGCATCCCTTCTTCCACGCTTGAAACACCGAAGGCATCGGCGGACTTGCCGAGCGTGCGCGCCACCCACGCCAGGCCGTGCCCGTAACCGTTGGCCTTGACCACGGCCATGACACGCGAAGATTTGGCGTGTAGACGTGCCTGCTGGATATTGTGCTTGAGTGCCCCGGCGTCCAGGAGTGCGCGCGCCGGTCGGCTCATTTAGAATGTCCCGTCGTATCCGGCGGAAGTATAGTTCTCAAAGCGCGTGTATTCCCCGAGAAAAGTCAGGCGCACGTCACCGATCGGGCCGTTACGTTGTTTGCCGATGATGATGTCGGCGGTGCCTTTGACCGGGCTGTCCTTGTTGTAAACCTCGTCGCGGTAGATGAAAAAAATCACGTCGGCATCCTGCTCGATGGCACCGGACTCACGCAAGTCGGACATCACCGGCCTTTTATCGTTGCGCGATTCCACGCTGCGGTTGAGCTGCGACATGGCGATGACCGGTACGTCCAGCTCCTTGGCCAGGCCCTTCAGCGCGCGGGTGATGTTGGAGATCTCGGTGGCGCGGTTCTCCTCGGTGCGCTCGGTAGATTGCATGAGCTGGAGGTAGTCGATGATGATCAGCCCGAGGCCGTGCTCGCGTTTCAAGCGCCGGGCGCGGGCACGCAGCTCCATGGGCGTGAGCGACGGGGTATCGTCGATGAAAATCGGGGCCTCGTTGAGCAGGCTCACGGCCGAGGTCAGGCGCGGCCAGTCGTCATCGTCCAGCTTGCCAGTGCGCACGCGATGCGCGTTGATGCGCCCGAGCGAGGCCATCATGCGCAGAGCCAATTGTGTCCCCGGCATTTCCATGCTGAACACCGCCACAGGAATCTTATTGCCCACGGCCGCATTCTCAGCGATGTTCATGGCCAGGCTGGTTTTGCCCATGGACGGCCGCCCAGCGATGATGACGAGGTCCGAGGGCTGGAGACCGGAGGTCATGTCGTCGAGGTCGGAAAATCCCGTAGGCACGCCGGTGATAGAAGATTTGGATCGAAACAGCGTGTCGATGCGGTCTACTGCCTTGCTCAACAGAGTGTTCAGGGATTGGAAATCTCCGCGCCGGTGACCTTTTTCGCTGATATCGAAAATGCGTTTCTCGGCATGATCGAGCAACTCGATGGCGGAGCGGCCTTCGGGAGAGTAAGCGGAGGCGCTGATCTCGCCGGCGGCGCGTACCAGCTCGCGCATGACCGAATTCTCGCGCACGATGGCAGCGTAGGCGACGATGTTGGCGGCACTGGGGGTATTGTTGGCGAGCGATCCAAGATATGTCAATCCGCCGGCGGATTCCAGCTCTCCACTGCGCTCCAGCCATTCAGAAACCGTAACCACGTCCGCCGGGCTGTTTTCTTCGCACAGGGCTGAAATGGCGTTGAAGATCTGGCGGTGCTCGCGGCGATAGAAATCATCGGCGGTGATGATATCGGCGATGCGGTCCCAGCTCTGGTTGTCGAGCAACAGCCCCCCGAGCACCGACTGCTCGGCTTCGATCGATTGCGGGGGGACCTTGAGCAGCTCGGTCACCGACTCCGTTCCACGCCTGGAAAAGGCTCGTTCTTCCACCGACCTCCCCCTCGATTCAGATTTGCCGATTATTGAAT
>DATCZH010000058.1:0-29826 GCA_036526015.1 Sulfuricaulis sp. | reverse complement strand
GAGTTCCATCATCGCCTGGTTGAGCTTCTGGCGATCGTCGCCGAAGCGCTCCTTGAGCGCCTGCATCTTGGGCTGCATCTTGCGCATGTTCGCCATGGATTTATAGCTCGCCGCCGACAGCGGGTAGAACGCCGCCTTGATCAAAAAGGTGAGCACAATGATCGCCCAGCCCCAGTTGCCCAGTAGCCGGTGGATCTGCTCCAACAGCCAGAACAGCGGTGCAGAAATGACTGTGAGGAATCCGTAATCCACCGTGAGGTTCATGCCCTCCGGCAAGGTCTTGAGAATCTTATGTTCCTTGGGGCCGGCATATAGGGAGAGACGAAGTGTGCCGCTTTCGCCCGGCGCGATCTTGGTCGGAGTTTGATTCTTGAGGCCAAGCACGTACCGTGTTCCCTCGAGCACGTCGGTATAGAACTCGTTGCGCTGGTCCGGCACCGGCAACCACGAGCTCACAAAGTAGTGCTGCAGCATCGCCACCCAGCCGCCTGTCACCGAGCGCTTGAGCGGGCTCTTGGCCATGTCCTCGAGTGGGATTTTTTCGTAATGGTTCTCGGCGGTATAAATCGCCCCCCCCGTATAGCTGGGAATCACGGTGAGAAATCCGGTCGAGGCCGTGTGCATGCGCTGGAACTGGCCGTAGAGATAGCCGGCCCACTCGCGACGGGTCTCGTTCTTCACCGCAAATTCCACATCCACGACATAACTGCCGCGACGGAATACATAAGTCTTGGTGTATTGCGTGCCGCCTGGGTCACGCCATTTCAGCGGGACACGCAATTCATTCTGCCCCTCCGCCAGGGCGTATTGGCTGCTTTCGGCGCTGTAGGACGTCTTGTGGTTTGGATATTGTCCCTCCAGACCGATCAGACCCGACTGCGCAATGAACAGCTCATTCCCGTCATCATGCAATAGCGGGAAAGCCTCTTGCGGCTTGTCCAGGGACACCGGGTACTGGCGCAACTTGAGTACACGCACGTCGCCGCCCTGAGCATCAATCACGGCATCAATCACGTCGGTGCGCACGACGATGCGCGCACCGCGGGCCAGTGCCTCGGTTGCCTTAGGCGCAGGTGTGGCCTCGGCGGCGCGTGGTGCCGGGGCTGACGGCACGCCCGGAGGAGCCTCTGGTGCTGGCGCGCCTCGCGTGGTGCCGACCGGCGCCTTGGGCGGTGGCGCGTTATGCATCTCCCAAGACTGCCAAATCAGCATCAACACCAGCGCCAGCGCGAAGAACAGGAATAGACGTTGACTATCCATGGCGTGGCGTATGGTCGGGGTGAGAACGGGATGGGGATACTGGCGGAACCGGATCAAAACCGCCTGGATGCCAGGGATGACAACGCAGGAGGCGACTCAAGGCCAGCCACAGACCACGGAGACTACCGTGAGTTTCTATCGATTCGGCGGCGTACTGCGAGCAACTCGGGTGAAATCGGCAGTGCCGTCCCAGCCATGGGCTGAGCAGGTAACGGTATCCGCGAATGATAGCGATCAGGACTTTCTGCACTGTTCTTCTACCTTCCCCCATAATGTCTGAAGCGAAGCGCGTAGCGACGCGGCCGGTGCCATTCCCGCTTTTGGGCTGGCCACTACCACCACATCCAAGCCTGCCAGTTCTTCCTGGGATCGACGGAACGTCTCGCGGATCTGGCGCTTGATGCGATTTCGCACCACGGCCCGGGAGGACACTTTCCGCGATACGACGATGCCGAGACGCCCGTAGGGGTATGGGTTCGAAACTGCATAGACGGTAAATGTCTCATCACGTCCTCGCCAACGACTTTTCAGGGTCGTCGCGAATTCCGCAGCCATCCGTAACCGGCGCGATTTGGGCAGCCCGTTCTGGGCGCTCGGCAAATTAGGCGCCCAGTCGCCTGCGGCCCTTGGCGCGGCGCGCAGCCAACACGCGACGACCACCCTTGGTTTTCATGCGCGCACGAAAACCGTGTGTGCGCTTGCGCTTAATCTTGCTGGGTTGATATGTGCGTTTCATCAGGTCAGTTCGTGGTGGTGAATATTTGCCGGGTAATGCTGCAAAAAGGGCGGCAAACTTACTGCCTCTCGTCAATGTTTGTCAACAGATAAATCCCATAACTGTTTGTAATTCCAGAAGGGAGAATTCACCTGTGGATAACCCGCTCTAGAGTAGCTAGACTTCCCCTCCCCCTCGTTGTTGCGTGAAAAAAAACATGCAGTCGCTCGTTTGGAAAAAATGCCTGGAAAGGCTTGAAGAAGAGTTGTCAGCACAGCAATTCAATACCTGGCTGCGGCCATTGCATGCGGTCCAGGAAAACCAGTTGCTGCGCCTGCTCGCGCCTAACCGTTTTGTGGTGGATTGGGTGTCTGAACGCTTTCTGGAACGTATTGCGGAGCTGAGCAGCGAGTACAGCGGTGGTGCACTCAGCGTCCAAGTAGAGGTTGGGAGCCAGTCGCGTCCCGGGGCAGGGTACACAAGCGCTATGCCTGCCCGCGCCGAGATTACGGCAACCGTCAAGGCGCCCTCCATCATTGCTCGCATGAATCCGGATTTTACGTTTGAGACCCACGTGGAAGGAAAGTCCAATCAGTTGGCGCGTGCGGCCGCGAAGCAGGTGGGAGAAAACCCGGGTAGCGCCTACAACCCGTTGTTTATTTACGGGGGGGTCGGTTTAGGCAAGACCCATCTAATGCACGCAGCGGGTAACTTGATGCTTAAACATCGGCCAAATGCCAATGTTGCCTATGTCCATTCCGAGCGTTTTGTGGCAGATATGGTAAAAGCGTTTCAGCACAACGCGATTAATGAGTTTAAAAAACTTTATCGTAACCTCGACGCCTTGCTGATCGATGATATTCAGTTTTTTATAGGCAAAGAACGCTCACAAGAGGAATTGTTCCATACATTCAATGCTTTACAAGAATCCAAGCGCCAAGTCATTATTACGGCTGATCGCTTTCCTAAAGAGCTGACCGGCGTCGAAGAGCGCCTGATCTCACGTTTTGGTTCTGGCCTGATCGTGTCGATAGAGCCTCCGGAGCTTGAAACACGCGTCGCTATTCTGATGAAAAAAGCAAAACAGGAAGGTGTAGCAATACCAGAAGATGTTGCGTTTTTCGTGGCTAAACGAGTGAGATCAAACGTCCGTGAGCTTGAGGGCGCGCTCCGTCGAATCTTGGCTAGTGCCTTTTTTACTGGCAGGGAGATTGATATTCCTCTCGTAAGCGAGAGCCTCAAAGATCTGATCTCCTTTCAAGACCGGCTAATAACAATCAACAACATTCAAAAGACCGTTGCCGAGTACTACAAGATACGAGTTGCTGACCTACACAGCAAGAGTCGCTCGAGGCAGGTAGCGCGTCCGCGCCAAGTTGCCATGGCTTTGGCTAAGGAACTCACTGAGCATAGCCTGCCGGAGATAGGTGACGCTTTTGGGGGGCGAGACCACACAACTGTTTTACATGCCTGCCGCAAAATCGCAGAGCTCAAATCCAAAGACAACAGAATCAATGAAGATTACCAAAACCTGATGCGCATCCTAACTACCTGAGGTTGACTTAATAAGCCTGTGAATTCTGTTTGTAGAACTCTCGTGAGTCGGTATTATTCAGGAACCGCTGGATGTGTACACAGCACTCCAATTGGTTTACCAACAAGTTACCACCTGCCGCTGTGGCCATTTTTTACAGAGCAGGATTATATTATCCACAGATCTGGCAGAGCCTAATTACTGAGCATTATCTTTTAAAAAGGAAATGATAACTAACCGATGCAGATCACCATAACACGTGAGGAGTTGTTAAAACCTTTGGGTTATGTCACGGGCGTTGTTGAGAGGCGCCAAACTCTTCCAGTCTTGTCTTTTGTTTTGCTCCGACAGCAGAACGGACAAACGACGCTTACTGGAACAGATTTAGAGATAGAGATTGTCTCAAAGGTTAACCAGGCTGGCGCAGGGAATGCAGAAATGACACTTCCAGCGCGGAAACTGTTTGATATATGCCGTGCCCTTCCTGTTAATGCCGAAATTACCATCAAGAAAGAAGGTGAGAAATCCATCGTCAAATCGGGTAAAAGTCGCTTCACGCTAGCAACAGCACCTGTTGCTGATTTCCCTGTTGTGCAAGCCTCTCAATGGGAGCAAGCACTTACTATTGATCAGCAGTCCTTTAAGAACCTGCTAGAACAAACACATTTCTGTATGGCTCAACAGGATGTCCGTTACTATCTAAATGGTCTTCTGCTTGAGTTGACTGATAAAAAAATCCGTGGTGTTGCTACAGATGGACATCGTATGGCTATCAGTGAAGTCTCGCTAGGGAAAAGCACAAAAGGAGACAAACAGCTTATTGTGCCTCGTAAAGGGGTACAGGAAATGTTGCGTCTGTTGGGTGGCACGGAAGATCCAGTCGAGCTTGAGGTTGGAACCAACCATTTCCGAGCCAAAACCGATGAATTTACCTTTACCACTAAACTGATAGACGGGCGCTACCCAGATTACAATAAAGTTATCCCCAGCAAACAATCAACGAAGCTACAACTAGATCGCAATCTGTTCCGTGAGACTTTGGCACGGGTGGCTATTCTCTCTAGCGATAAGTATCGCGGTGTAAGGCTCAGCCTGACCAATAAAGCACTGCGTCTTACTGCGCATAATCCAGAGCAGGAAGAAGCCCAGGAAGAAATCAGCACGGATTACTCGGGCGAAGGAATGGAAATTGGATTCAACGTAAACTACATGATCGAGGCTATCAGTGCGTTACATACTGATTTTGTGGAATTTGGTCTCAATGATCCAAATAGTAGTTGTACGTTAATCTCTCCCGGAACCTTTTATCCACAGTACGTTATAATGCCTATGCGGCTCTAGTTAATGCTGCCAGGGTGTTTCATGTGAAACATCCGCCAAATTGTTGTTCCACGTGAAACAGCAACAACATACCCCATGACGCACACAAAAAAAGAATCTGCTTCCTCTTATGATTCACGCAATATTCAGGTCCTGAAGGGCCTGGATGCGGTACGTAAACGCCCAGGGATGTATATCGGAGATACTGACGATGGGACCGGCCTGCACCACATGGTTTTTGAAGCTGTGGATAACTCCATTGACGAAGCACTGGCGGGCCAATGCGATCACATATCAGTAACAATACACGCAGATAATTCCATCAC
Source organism: Sulfuricaulis sp. (assembly GCA_036526015.1). GTDB lineage: Bacteria > Pseudomonadota > Gammaproteobacteria > Acidiferrobacterales > Sulfurifustaceae > Sulfuricaulis. The sequence continues at coordinate 24,671 of DATCZH010000058.1, read as the reverse complement.
CGTCTCTGATAACGGGCGCGGTATCCCTACCGAGCTAATACAAGAAGAAGGGCGTTCCGCCGCAGAAGTGGTGATGACCGTACTACATGCCGGCGGTAAATTTGATCAGAATTCTTACAAGGTATCCGGGGGGCTTCATGGTGTGGGTATCTCTGTGGTTAACGCCCTGTCTGAGCAGCTTGAACTGACCATCCGGCGGGGCGGCAAGGTCCATCAACAAAAATACCTGCTGGGGGTTCCCCAATCCCCTCTTAAAGTTATTGGAGAAAGCAGCGAAACCGGCACTGACGTCAGGTTCAAGCCCAGCAGCAAGATCTTCAGTGACACTGTTTATAATTTTGACATTCTGGCTAAACGTCTGCGTGAGCTTTCTTTTCTAAATTCAGGTGTACAGATTTCGCTCTTGGACGAGCGGAGCGGTAAAGAAGACATATTTGAATACAAGGGCGGCATCGCCGCCTTTGTTGGACACCTCAATCGAAACAAGACCCCGCTGCACCAGAAGCCAATCTATATCTCAGCCGAACGCGACAAGCTCATAGTAGAGCTATGTATGCAGTGGAACGACACCTACCAGGAGAACATATTCTGTTTCACCAACAACATCCCGCAACGCGATGGGGGTACTCATCTGGCCGGTTTGCGCGCGGGCATGACGCGCACGCTCAACCATTTCATCGAAAAAACGGGTCTGGCTAAGAAGGAAAAGGTCGATATCAGTGGTGACGACGCCAGGGAAGGCCTTATCGCTGTGCTGTCGGTCAAGCTGCCAGACCCGAAATTTTCGTCCCAGACCAAGGACAAGCTGGTATCTTCTGAAGTGAAAGGCGTCGTTGAATCAATCGTTAATGAAAAACTTTCTGAGTTCCTGGAAGAAAACCCAGCCGATGCTCGCAGTATCGCCATAAAGATTGTCGAAGCTGCAAGAGCGCGTGAGGCGGCACGCAAGGCGCGCGAGATGACGCGACGCAAAGGAGTACTGGATCTCGCCGGCCTTCCGGGGAAGCTGGCAGATTGTCAAGAACGCGATCCGACCAAATGTGAGCTGTATCTAGTCGAGGGAGATTCGGCGGGAGGTTCTGCCAAACAGGCTCGAGATCGAAAATTTCAGGCGGTACTTCCGCTGAAGGGAAAAATTCTGAATGTCGAACGAGCGCGTTTGGACAAGATGTTATCTTCTGCAGAAATCGGCACCCTGATCACGGCACTGGGAACAGGAATTGGTGAAAATGACTTTGATATCAATAAGTTAAGATATCATCGTATTATTCTTATGACAGACGCTGATGTCGATGGATCTCATATCCGAACCCTGTTGCTAACATTTTTATATCGGGAAATGGAAGAACTGCTTGTACGCGGCCATGTTTTTATTGCTCAACCACCGCTGTTCAAAATCAAACATGGAAAGCAGGAGCGCTACCTCAAGGATGAAAACGAGATGCAGGAATTTCTGCTCGATACCGCGCTGACCGAGGCCGTGCTACATGCTGCCACCGGCCAGAAGCTGACGGGCAAGGAACTGGCCTCGCTTTGCCGCAGCCATCTCGCGGTCGATCAGACGATCAAGCGCCTGGCGCGCCGATATGATGCCGAAGCCTTGCGACACCTTATTTATCTCCCTCGGATCACGTCGGCGCTGTTAAAGGACAAGAAGCAAGCCAGCAAGATCGCGCAGGATCTCCAAAGCCGACTGACACGCGAGGTGAATCACGGCAGCCGCTATGATGTCTTCCTCGGTATTGATACGCGCAACAATCTCAATGAGCTGATCTTGGCGCGACAGGAACACGGCTCTACCACCAAGACAAAAATCGATGCGGAGTTTATTTCATCTGGCGAATACGGCGCCATGCGCGAACTGGGGGAACGGCTGGAGAAATTTTTCTCCGGCGAGGCTACGATTCAGCGGGCGGACAAGAGCCAGAAGGTTTCCAGCATCGACGCCATGTTGGAATGGTTAATGACCGAGGCCCGCCGAGGGCAGACCATCCAGCGTTACAAGGGGCTGGGCGAAATGAACCCGGAGCAGTTGTGGGAAACCACCATGGATCCACAAACACGCCGATTGTTGAAGGTGAACATTGAGGATGGCGTGGCCGCTGATGATGTCTTCACGACCCTGATGGGCGAACAAGTCGAACCCCGGCGCGAGTTCATCGAAAAAAACGCGCTCGATGTTTCCAATCTGGATATTTAGCCCCTCCACGAAAAGCGGTTAGCTTTAATGCAGTGTGCGCGGGATACTCAAGGTGAAAGAGGGTATTTCTGCATCGAACGCGGTGCCATCATCGGCGATCATCTGGTAACTACCCTTCATCGTGCCGACTGGCGTTTCCAAAATTGTGCCACTGGTATATTGAAAGCTGGTCCCAGGCAAGAGATAAGGCTGTTCACCCACGACTCCTTCACCGTGCACCTCACGTTTCTGCTCGTTGGCATCGGTAATGATCCAGTGCCGCGTCATCAGGCGTGCCGGCACGGAACCGGAATTGGTAATTGTGATGGTGTATGCGAACACGTAACGATTCTGGCCCGGTTCGGACTGGCCGGGTAAATAGGAAGTTCGGACGTCGATTTGAATCTGGTGTTTGTCGGTGATAGTCATGGTCTGGATCAGTCGGCAATCCGCCTCACATTAGTTCCTTAGGGTAACATTAAAGTTTCCTCCGTGGAGGATACAAAAACCACGTGACCACCACGAGCCCGGCAAAAGCCGTATAAATTCCCGTGAACACCCAACCCGGCGCCGAATAGAAGATTAACCGATGCAACCAGTGCCGGATAAAGCCGTTTTCATATCCCGGCAAGCCTGCCAGAAGGCGAAATTCGGATTCCAGCGTCGTGAGCGGGCAGATCACCCCAAACCAGGCTTCCAGCACCACGAAACCGATGGACAGCAAATGCAACCAGCGGAATATCCGACAACGCGACCATCCCCATCCTAGGGCCCAGCCAGCCATGATCAAGAACTGTCCTCCAACAACGAACAGGATGAAGGCCGCGTGCAGCGCCAGCGCCAAGTCGGCGAGCCATGCCCAAGTGTTCGCTTCAAGCGCCATGAGGAGATTGGAAGGCTTCACAATCTACGCTGAAAAAATTCAATACGTCGGCATCCAGCCTCACGGCGGAAAGCGCATGACCCCAGAGGCAACCGCTGTCCAAGCCGATGACCCCATCGCCCTGCCATAAGCCCAACGTGGACCAGTGTCCAAAAACGATCTTAAGTCCACGGCTGCGGCGTGTCGGAACTTGAAACCAAGGTAATAGGTCCGGCGGTTGACTGCCGGGCGGCCCCTTCGGGCGTAAATCCATGTTGCCCTCGAGATCACAGTAGCGCAGTCGCGTAAAGGCATTGATGATGAGACGCAAACGATCGAAACCGTGCAAATTTTCACTCCAGTGATCCGGCAGATTACCGTACATGCGCCGAAAAAATTCCACATAGCCGTCGCTGCGCAAGACCGTCTCAGTCTCGTGAGCCAGTTTCTGCGTCAGCGCGAGATCCCAGGGCGGCAACAGCCCGGCGTGTATCAATGTGTAGCCAAGGTCGGCGTCATGATGTAACAGCGGGCGTGCGCGTAACCAGCCAAGCAAGTCGTTGCGGTCGGGCGCATGCAATACCTCATTAAGGGTATCGTGTTTTTTGGGTTTGGCGGTACCGGCTGCGATAGCCAGCAGGTGCAAATCATGGTTGCCGAGCACGCACACGGCCCGTTCGCCTAGACCCATGACAAACCGCAAGACTTCCAGTGACTGTGGACCGCGGTTGACCAAGTCACCGGTGAACCATAACCTGTCCCGTGTCGCATCGAACCGCAGGCGTGTCAGCAATTGCATCAAGGGCGTGTAGCAACCCTGCACGTCACCGATGGCAAAGACCGCCATCAGGAGTTCGACGACGGCCGTCCGACTTTTGCGGCCATCTCGTGGGTAGCCTTCACCAGTGCGTGCACGATACCGGGTTCTAGTGCCGAATGCCCGGCGTTCGGAATTATGTCGAGCCGGGCATCGGGCCAGACATTTACCAGCTCCCACGCGCTCTGCAGCGGACAGACCATGTCGTAACGGCCGTGCACGATGATCCCGGGAACACCCTGCAGCCGGTCCACGCGCCTCAGAACTTGTTCAGGTTCGAGAAACGTATTGTGGACAAAGTAGTGCGCCTCGATGCGCGCCAGCGCCAGCGCCGTTCGCGGAGATCCGAAAGTTTCCACCACGTGCGCGTTCGGCAATAGCGTGGATGCGCGGCCTTCCCAGAGCGACCAGGCCTTGGCGCTGGCCATGCGCGCAATCTCGTCTTTGCCGGTTAAGCGCCGATGATGTGCGTGCAACAAGTCATCACGCTCCGGCTCGGGGACCGGCGCGATGAATTCCTGCCAGTAGTCCGGGAACACACGGTTGGCGCCCGCTTGGTAAAACCAGTGAATCTCCCACGGACGGCACAAGAATACCCCGCGCAGAATCAATCCGAGAACGCGCTCCGGGTAAGTCTCGGCGTAGACCAGGGACAGGGTTGAGCCCCAGGAACCGCCGAACAGGACCCAGCGATCCACCCCGAGATATTCGCGGATCCTTTCTATGTCGGTGACCAGGTCTTGGGTGGTGTTGTGGTCAAGGCTGGCATGGGGTGTCGAGCGCCCTGCCCCGCGCTGATCAAACAGGATAATGCGGTAAACGCTAGGATCGTAGAATCGCCGATGAAACTCCTCACAACCGGCTCCGGGGCCGCCGTGCACGAACAACACCGGCAGGCCTTTGAGATTCCCACACTCTTCGACGTGCAGCTCATGAATCTCGTCGACGCGCAGTCGGTGCGTGGCATAGGGTTGAATGGCGGGATAGAGCTTCTGCATGATGGTGCTTCAGGGCTTGAACCAGATTTCATAGCTGTACAGAAAAACTTCAATCACGATTAATATCACGATGTACCATTCCACGCGCAACATGCTGCGATTCTGCATCAGGTTTGCCGCAGTTTCGGCCGTTTGGTGGATCAGCGCTAGTTTGCGCTCGAGCACCGTGTTGCGTTCGCGCAGTTCATATTCGTTTTCGAGTTGCAGATACAGGCGCTCCACTTCAGGGTGATCCCACAGCAGGTCGGGCTTGTCCTGAATTTCCACGCGTCCAGTCATCTTGTGCAGCACGAGCAGCGTACCGCCGATCTGGCGCAGCAGGTCGCGCAGCTGCCGCCCACCACCGCGCGGGTTTTCCAGGCGCCGCGCCAGCGGCTCGATCAAGTCGAAGGCGCTGGCCATGGTGTTTTCATAGTGGGCGAGCGCGACGCTGCGCGCCAGCGCGGTGGCCACGATCTGCAGGCGTGCCTGCGCTAAGTCGGTGATACCGATACCTTCGGGCGTGATCCCTTCTGGTTGTTTGCCGACGACATGCAGCTGGGCGTCCTCGGTTTCCATGCGCCGCAGCGGGCTTTCGACTCGCCGTCGCAGGTCCTTGAGGAAATTTTTCTGCTCGGTCTCGTTCAGGTTGAACAGCACGGCGGCGCCGTACCGGAACAGCACGCCCATGCCGGCGGTGCCCGCCGGGACCATCAGCGGACCGAGCGTGATCGCGGGTTCCGACAGATCGCGCAAATTCAGGCGCTCGCCCAGAAAACAGGCACGTACCGTGATAGCTTTGTTTGCTGGAAGCCGCGCGGTCAATTCAGCTGTTTTGGACACCATGTCTTTGTCTCGCCAAAGCTTCAGAGCCCGAGTCGCTCCCAGACGGTGCAGGTTGGCCCGGCGCGATTGAGGGTGTAGAAGTGCAACCCGGGGGCGCCACCCTCGAGCAGTTTGTCGCACAGGTCGGTGGTGACATCGAGGCCGAAGGCACGAATCGAGTCGAGATCTTCGCCGAATCCCTCCAGCCGCCGGCGGATCCAGCGAGGGATTTCGGCACCGCAAGCATCGGAAAATTTTGCGAGTTGTTTGAAGTTGGTAATCGGCATGATGCCCGGGACGATCGGCACATCGACCCCGAGCGCTGAAGCCTCCTCGACGAAGCGCCAATAGGCATCCACGTTGTAAAAATATTGGGTCATGGATGAATTGGCGCCGGCCTTGACCTTGTTCGCGAAGTGGCGGATGTCAGATTCAGGTGTAGGCGATTCGGGATGAAATTCCGGATAGGCCGCCACCTCCAGATAAAACTCATCACCGAATTCGGCGCGGATGAAACTGACCAGTTCGTTGGCGTAGTGAAAATCACCACCGGTTTTGGGCGCATCTTTTGGCAAATCGCCGCGTAGGGCGACAAGGTGGCGGATGCCGAGCTGACGGTAGGCCTTAAGCAGCGCAAGGATGTCGGCTCGCGTGGTGCCAATGCAGGAAATGTGCGGGGCGGCCTGCTGGCCTAGAGCCTGTATGCTTTTGACAGTTTCGTAAGTGCCTTCGCGCGTGCTGCCACCAGCCCCGAAGGTCACGGAGAAAAACTTAGGCCGGAGCTGCGCAAGCTGCTCCACCGTTTCGCGCAACTTGACGCGCCCGTCCTCGTTCCGCGGCGGGAAAAATTCGAAACTAAATGTGCGTGAATTGTTATTCTGGGAGCTCATGGTTTTATCATGCAGAAGTCGGGGGCAGGCAACAAGGGCCGCCGTGGTGCCCCTTGTCTGCTTCCGCCCAGCGATTTAATAACGATAGTGGTCCGGTTTATACGGGCCGTTGACCGGCACGCCGATGTAGTCGGCCTGGGCCTTGGAGAGCGGCGTGAGGTGAGCGCCGATTTTCTTCAAATGCAGGCGCGCCACCTTCTCGTCGAGCTGTTTAGGCAGCACGTATACCTTCTTTTCGTACTTGGCGGCGTTCTGGAACAACTCCATCTGCGCGATAGTTTGATTCGAAAACGACGCCGACATCACGAACGAGGGATGGCCGGTAGCGCAGCCCAGGTTCACCAGTCGGCCCTTGGCCAGCACGATGAGCTTCTTGCCGTCGGGGAAGATCACGTGATCCACCTGCGGTTTGATCTCCTCCCACTTGTATTTCTCGAGCGAGGCGATGTCGATCTCGGAATCGAAGTGGCCGATGTTGCACACGATGGCCTCATGCTTCATGGCCTTCATGTGGTCATGGTTGATGACGTGCACATTGCCAGTGGCGGTGACGAAGATGTCAGCCTGGCTCGCAGCCTCGTCCATGGTGACCACGCGGTAGCCTTCCATCGAGGCCTGCAACGCGCAGATCGGATCGATCTCGGTGACCCACACGGTCGCGCCCATGCCGCGGAAGGCCTGCGCGCAGCCCTTGCCGACGTCGCCGTAACCGAGCACCAGGCAGATCTTGCCAGCGATCATGACGTCAGTAGCGCGCTTTATGCCGTCGATCAGCGATTCGCGGCAGCCGTACAGGTTGTCGAACTTGGACTTGGTCACGGAGTCGTTGACGTTAAAGGCCGGGAACGGCAACCGTCCCTCTTTCTCCATCTGATACAACCGGTGCACGCCCGTGGTTGTCTCTTCGGTGACGCCGCGGATGTTCTTGAGAATGTTCGAATACCACCCGGGCTTGGTCTCGAGGCGCTTCTTGATTGCCGCGAACAGCACACGCTCTTCCTCGCAGGTAGGCTTGGCGAGCAGCGCGGCGTTTTTCTCAGCGCGGGCACCGAGCGTAATGAGTAGTGTCGCGTCGCCACCGTCGTCCAGGATCATGTTCGGTGAGCCGCCGTCGGCCCATTCGAAAATGCGGTGGGTATAGTCCCAATATTCTTCAAGAGTCTCACCCTTGAAGGCGAACACTGGTGTGCCGGAAGCGGCGATCGCGGAGGCAGCATGGTCCTGAGTGGAGTAGATGTTGCACGAGGCCCAGCGGATGTCGGCGCCAAGCGCCTTCAGGGTCTCGATCAGCACCGCAGTCTGGATGGTCATATGCAAGGATCCCGCAATGCGCGCGCCCTTGAGTGGCTGTTTGACGGCGTACTCCTCGCGCAGCGCCATGAGGCCGGGCATCTCGGTCTCGGCGATCTCGATTTCCTTGCGGCCCCAGGGGGCGAGGTTGATGTCGGCGACTTTGTAGTCGGAGAACTTTGGATTGACGACAGCGTTCATGTGGCTAGCTCCTGTACGGATTGAGCGAGCGCCGTTGTTTTGACTGACGTTCCCTCCGAGCCTGGCCCCGGCATCGCGCAGGGGGTTGCAACGCTCCTCGGAGAGCAACGCCTCGCCGCGAGGTGCGGCGACAGTAAATTTTTTAGCCGATAGCGGCGCTCCGCGCCTTGATGCCAGCAGCTTCACGTAGGGCCTCGGCCTTGTCGGTCCGCTCCCAGGTAAAGCCCTTTTCACTGCGGCCGAAGTGCCCGTAAGCGGCCGTCTGCAGGTACACCGGTTGCAGCAGGTCGAGCATCTGCACGATGCCTTTGGGACGCAGGTCGAAATACTTGATCACGAGTTCCGCGATCTTGGTGTCGGGGATCACGCCGGTGCCGAAGCTATCCACGTGTACGGATACGGGTTTGGCGACGCCAATGGCATAAGCAATCTGGATTTCGCAGCGTGCCGCGAGTCCCGCGGCGACGAGGTTCTTGGCGACGTAACGACCCGCATAAGCGGCCGAGCGGTCGACCTTGGACGGATCCTTGCCGGAAAAAGCGCCACCGCCGTGCCGCGCCATACCACCATACGTGTCGACAATGATCTTACGACCGGTCAGGCCGGCGTCGCCCACCGGACCGCCTATTTCGAACGATCCGGTCGGGTTGATGAAATATTTTGTGTCTCGAGTGAGCCATTCCTTAGGCAGCACCGGTTTAACGATTTCCTCAATGACGGCTTCTTGCAAGGTGTCGTACTTTACCCCCGGGGCGTGCTGGGTGGAGAGCACGACGGCATCGATGCCGGCCGGTTGCTTGCCCACGTACTTCACGGTGACCTGGGACTTGGCATCCGGTCGAAGCCAAGTGAGTTTGCCGTTCTTGCGAACCTCGGCTTGGCGCTTCACCAGGCGATGTGCCAACGTGATCGGCATGGGCATCAGCACATCGGTTTCGTTGGTGGCGTAGCCGAACATTAAGCCCTGGTCTCCCGCGCCCTGCTCGAGATCCGGCTTGTCCACGCCGGCGGCGATATTCTGCGATTGGCGGCCGATCACGGTCAGCACCGTGCAGCTGTCAGGTCCGAAGCCCATCTCGTCGGTGTAGCCGATGTGGCGCACCACGTCGCGCGCGACCTTGTCGAAATTCACATTGGCCACAGTTGTAATCTCACCCGCGAGCATGATTAGATTGTTTTTAACGAGCGTCTCACAAGCCACGCGCGCGGTCTTGTCTTGCGCCAGAATGGCATCCAGCACGGCGTCCGAGATCTGGTCACAGACCTTGTCCGGGTGACCTTCAGATACCGACTCAGAAGTGAAAAGAAAGCTGTCCGACATAATTTTCCCCGTCAGTTTAATGACGTTTTTAAAGGGGGCGCAGTTTACCAATCCCCAACGGGAATGACACGCAAGACGAAAAACACCCCCTTAACACTGCTCCCAGGGAAGGCCGTGAAAACGCCACCCCCCCACCGCGCTGCGGTGATGCTTGTCATCCAGCTGTCCCTCAAAACCTTCTTCAACATTGTAGACATCTTTGATTCCGGCCTCGATCAAGACCTTGCCGGCCTCCAGTGAACGCACCCCGCTGCGGCAAATCAGTACCACGGGTGCCGCCCCCGTCGCCCCTCCCAGCATGGCCTGGCGCACCAAAGTAACGAAGTGAGGATTTACTTTCCAATCGGGCTCGTCGATCCAGGGGATGTGAATTGCCCCGGCAGGATGACCGACAAACAAAAATTCCATATGCGAGCGCACGTCCACCAGCAGGGCGCTCGGATGGTCCTGAAGAAATTTGTGCGCCGCTTTGGGGCTTAGGGATTTGACTTGCTCGCTCATAAAATCCTCATCTCAATAGGGTATGCCTGTTGAGCTTAGATTGGCATACTTGACAGATTATGCTCCCGGCCCACGCCTTACCCAAACCGGATATACGTCCCCAACCACCCAGGTCGTTACTGCGAGCGGCCAGTTCAGCCATCGCGGATTTCGGAATGTTACGCCCGGGTGACAGGGTATTGCTCGGTCTTTCTGGTGGCAAGGACAGTCTCACTCTGTTGCACGTTTTACTCGAGTTGCGTCACAAGGCACCAGTTCGATTCGAGTTGGGCGCAGCCACGGTTGATCCGTGTATCGAAGGTTTTGACCCTTCGTTTTTGAAAGAATACATGTCGGTCCTCGGTGTCCCCTACTTCTATCAGCGACAGGACATCGTCGGCCGTGCTCTGAAGACCATGCGCGGTGACTCCTTCTGCGCCTATTGTTCCCGGAGGCGTCGCGGAATTCTCTATGCCACCGCGCGGAATCAGGGTTACAACGTGCTGGCATTGGCACATCATTTGGATGACTTGGCGGAATCCTTTCTGATGAGTGCCTTCTATGGCGGTACACTGCGTACCATGAAGGCTCACTATGTGAACGATGCCGGTGATTTACGGATCATTCGCCCCTTTGTCTACGTGCGTGAGCGTCAAACCCGAGATTTTGCTGCTCGCACCGGCCTGCCAGCGATTATGGATAATTGTCCGGCTTGTTTCCGTATGCCTAACCAGCGTATGCACATGAAAAATTTATTATCGGATCATGAAAAGACACATAAGAAGCTTTTTTCAAATTTATTGACAACGATTCGCCCACTAATGTCAGAAAAAATGCCGAAATTTTAATATATTCGCCACTGTTGAATATTTTATATTTAATAATTGTTGTTATGTTAAAAGTGGTAAAATTATTTTTATAAATTGGGTTTGTAGCTAGATAAATGGGATTTAATAATTGAGGAAAATCGCGATTCCACGCGTGGGCTATCGATGTATTCATCCAATCTGCCTTCCATGGAGTTTGAAACCAGCTCTAGCCTTTTTCTCGAGTCAGGGTGGGTTTTAAACATCAGAGCAACGGCGTCATCCTTGGGATTGATGGATGCAAGTGTTTGTAAAACCGAAGGCAGACCATAGGGATCGTAACCGGCGCGCGCCGCGATGACGACCCCGGCACGATCGGCGGCAAATTCATCCTCCTTATCAAGACCGCGCGCATAAATCTCGGTTCCGGCGCTAACGATCTTGGTGAACTCTTCCTTGCCCTTTTTCTCGGCATATTTTCCAAAGACATCGCCGGCCAGCCCGGTGAGATTGCCCTTACGCATGGTCTTAAGCGCGTGTTTCTCGACCACGTGTGCGACCTCATGAGCGAGCACGCCGGCGAGTTCGGCCTCGTCGCGCAGGCGCAGTAGCATCCCGCGCGTGATGAAGACATAACCTCCCGGGACGGCAAAGGCGTTCACCCCGTCGGTATCCAGCACGGCGAAGTGCCAGGGAAGGTCGGGGCGGTCGGAGTGCATGGCAATCCATTTGCCTAAACGATTGACATAGGCTTGCAGCTTGGCATCGTTCACGGGCGGCGCCGCGCCGAGCAGGTTGGCGGCCACGCCCTTACCGATTTCAATCTCGTCCGCCTCGGAGGGTTCTTTCAGGACCTTGAGTTTTTCCTTCGCATCTTTCAGTTTGTCGAAGTCGAGTTTGGCGGCCTGGGCCGCGGACGCCAGCAGTGAGGCAAGCAGCAAGAACAGAATCGAGATTCGGAAATTCATGGGAGCCTCGACTTACTCGGATTTCGGCAGGGGAGGGACATTCTTCTCCTTCAGCCCCGCTGCCTTGGCGTAGTCACGCGCCTGGTTGGCTGTGACGCTGTAGCTCTCAAGCTTCTTGACCGCTGCGGGATCCGGATTGGCGTTATTGAGTTCTTCAGCACTCATGCCCCGGATTCCCGTGGTGGCGACGATGCCTTGTGAACCGGAGCGCCCGGTCTGGCCGACATTTTTCAGTATCGCCAGCCCTTCCCCGGAAGTTCTTCCCTCGGGACCCACGCCGGCGCGAACTTGATGCAATTTCGCCCAACCGGTTTTGCCCTGGGCCGAGATCTTGAGCCAGCCGCCGCGGCGTTCCAGTACGTCAACTCTGGTATTTACCGGGAGTTGACCGGCGGACTTGGCGTCGCGATACGGCGTGGTCATGAGTTCCACCGCCGATCGCGTGGTGCCGGTTTCTTTCACAGCCGCCCCCGTGATCTTGTTGGTGGCCGAATTCTGGGCGATGACGGAGGTTGGGGTGGGTGCGTTCTGGGTGACGGGGACAGTTTCCCGGGTGCTGGCGCCTTCCTCGGCGCATCCTTGCGCGGCGGCAAATGCTAGCAGCCAGACAATGACGGTCAGCACGTACGGGATGCGCAAGCGCTGCAATTTTGCAATCATTAGTAGAGACTAACCCAGCAGGGAGTGCAAAGAAAGACGCCGGGCAGGTGACACGGCGGCACCCATCCATGCCATGAGCCCATTACGCTCGATGAAATCCCAAGACGGCAGCCCGGATCAATCGCCTTCCTTTTTGACGCTCAAACTGTCAAGGAACAGCCTCGCACCGCGATACTGGACGAGTTGGTTGTGGCTGGGTTTTCTCAGGTTCACGGCAATGCTTCCGCTGGCATGGTCACGCGTGCTCGGCACCGGGCTCGGGTTGCTCATGATGACCACCAACAAAAAACGAAGACGAATTGCGCGCATCAATATCGAGATGTGTTTCCCAAAACAGAGCCTGCGCGAGCGCGAGCATCTGTTGCGACGCCATTACATCGTGAACGGTCAAAGTTATTTCGACCTTGCCTATCTCGCGTGGGCCTCCGAACACCGCATTCTGCGCAAGACGCATATTCGTGGTCTCGAGCAATATCACGATCTGCGCGGGCGCAATACCATTTTGCTGGTGCCGCATTGCGTCGGGGTAAATTTCAGTGGCGCCGTGATGGCGCATCACCGCGCGCAATTCTCCATGATCAAGCTGCAGGGCAACCCGATAGTCAACTGGCTGCTCAATCGCGGACGCATGCGCTTCGGTTGCTTTCTGTTGTCGCGTACCCAGGGGTTGCGCCCCGTCATTCGCGCACTTAAGCAGGGTCTTGTCTTCATGTACTCACCGGATGAGGATTTCGGTCAGCGCCAATCGGTGTTCGTGCCGTTCTTCGGCGTGCCGACCGCGACGCTGACCACGCTCGGGCGGCTCGCACATCTCACCAACGCGCTCGTGGTGCCATGCTTCACGCGTCTGCTGCCGGGCGGGCGCGGCTACGAAGTGATTCTGAAGCCGCCTCTCGAGGATTTTCCGATTGGTGATCGCGTGCGCGATGCCACGCGCATGAACGAAGTTCTCGAGGAGGGTCTGCGCTCCATGCCCGAGCAATACTTGTGGACTTTCAAGATGTTCAAGACCCGCCCGGGCCACGCCCCTTCGCCCTATGGGTGACGTGAGCCTGCGGCAATTCCGCCATCCGCGCTACTGGCCGACGTGGATAGGGCTTGGCTTCATGCGAGCGGTCAGCTGGCTACCATTGCCGATCATCGCGCTATTCGGCAGCGTGCTCGGGATGCTGCTGTATGCCCTGCACGCCGGACGCCGACATGTGGTGCACATCAATATCAAGCTGTGTTTCCCGGAGCTGTCGCCCGGCGCCCAGGCGCGGATGGCGCGCCGGCACTTCCGCGCCTTCGGCCAGACGCTGCTCGATATCGGCATCACCTGGTGGTCATCGGCCGCGCGGCTACGACGCTTGACATGCTTTCGCGGGCGCGAGCATTACGACAACGCGCTGCGTGAAAACAGGAACATCATTCTGCTGGCACCGCATTTTCTCGGTCTTGAGTATGGCGGCATGCGGCTTTCCACTGAGCGGCCGATGGTCACGGTGTTCCGCCATCCGGTGAATAAATTATTGAGCGTGGTCATGGAACGCGCGCGCACGCGTTTTTATCTCCGGCTGGTGGAGCACGTCCAGTCCTTCACTCCGCTGGTGAAACAAATAAAACAAGGCGTGCCGCTATATTACTTGCCGGACCAGGACGCCGGTTTGCGTAATGCGGTGTTCGCGCCGTTCTTTGGTGTGCCGGCAGCGACGTTCGTGGTGCTGCCGCGTCTCGCCAAGATGACGGACGCTGTGGTGATCCCCTGTATCACGCGCCAGCTATCCCGGGGGCGCGGTTACGAGATCGAATTTCGCCCGCCATTGAAAAGTTTCCCCTCCGGCGATGCGGCGGACGACACCACGCGGATGAACCAGGAAATTCAGATCGCGGTGCGGGAGAGTCCGGAGCAGTATTTCTGGTTGCACAAGCGCTTCAAGACGCGGCCGAAAGGTGAGCCGGATTATTACAAGAGGGATTGAGCAGGAGCAGTCCGCACGACTATTTTTCTAATCGTTTAAGAAAAACCAACATCTCCTTCGCTGCCTGTTTGTCGCCTTTCTCCTCTGCGACAAATATTCCAGTTTCGTAAGCCTTAATCGCCTCGTTTTTATGCCCGGCCTCGGCGAGGGCCTTGCCTAGCAGCTTCCAGGCAGCGGAATATTTGGGGTCCTTTGCCACTGCTTGGCGCAGGTGTTCGGCGGCCTTGTCGGGTTGATTTATTTTTAAATATTCACCGCCGAGGCTGTAGCGTAGTAGCGCGCTGTCCTGGCTGCGCGCGAGCATGGCTTCCAGGCTATCGACAATCGCCATGCCTATTCCTTGGGCGGCTTGGGATTGACCCCGAGCTGTTTGAGCTTGCGGTAAAGATGCGTGCGCTCCATGCCGGACAGGCGCGCTACCTCGGCGACATTCCCGCCGGTGCGCTTCAAATGGTGTTCGAGATAGGCCTTCTCGAACTGTTCGCGCGCATCACGCAACGGTCTTTCCAGGAGCGTCGGTGGATAGGCATCGGAGGACACCGAGGCGGGTGTTCCCAGGGTCTGTTCCACCTCGGTCTCAGTCACCTCTTCCCCGCGGTGCAGGATCAGCAGGCGCTGGACCATGTTGCGCAATTCGCGCACGTTGCCCGGCCAGGAGTAATTGCGCAGCAGGTTTAGCGCGCCGGTGGTGAACTTGCGGTAAGGCAGGTGTTCGTTGTCCGCCATCCAGTTAACGTAGAAATTGATCAGCTCCGGGACATCCTCATGGTGTTCGCGAAGACTCGGCACGCGCAGTGGCACCACGTTCAAGCGATAATAGAGGTCATCGCGAAATTGTTTCTCCTCCACCGCCTTGAGCAGGTCCTGGTCGGTGGCAGCAAGGATGCGCGCGTCCATCGAGAGAGTTTCGTGACCACCGACGCGGCTGAAGTGTTTCTTTTCGAGCGCGTCGAGCAGCCGCGCCTGTGCCGCCATATCGAGGCGCCCGATTTCGCTCAGCAACAGAGTGCCACCCGCGGCCTGCTCGAAGCAGCCAGGCGTAACGGCGCCTTTTTGTTCCTGACCGAACAGCTGGTTCGCCACCTGCGCAGGGGCCACCGCGGACAGGCTAACTTCGACGAAAGGCCCGTCCCGACGCGCGCTGTGGGCGTGCAGGTTGCGTGCTGCCACCGCCTTGCCGCTGCCCGGTTCACCGGTGATCAGTACCCAGGCGTCGGTGGCGGCGATGCGTTCGATGTTTTCCCGCAGCTCCTGCATCACCGGGCTCTTGCCAATGAGGTTGGCCGTGGGCTCGGCCTGACGGCGCAGGCGCAGGTTTTCACGTCGCAGTTTGTCAGTCTCGAGCGCGCGCTCGATGGTGACCAGCAATTTGCCCATGGACACGGGCTTCTCGATGAAGTCGTAGGCGCCAAGGCGCGTGGCCTCAACCGCGGTCTCCACCGTGCCGTGTCCCGAGATCATGATGACCGGCATTTCCAGGCCGCCGGCCTCGGACCATTCGCGTAGCAGACTGATGCCGTCGGTGCCTGGCATCCAGATGTCGAGCAACACCAGATCCGGCCGTTGTTTCCGAACCGCCTCGCGCGCGGCCGCGGCGTTTTCCACCGTCTTCACTTTGTAATGTTCATCCTCGAGGATTTCCCGCATCAACCGGCAGATGTCCGGTTCGTCGTCCACCACCAGGATGTATCCGGGATTCATGCTTTATTTTCCCCCTGTACGGCGGCGGTCGGCGACGCCGCTGGCCCGGCCGCTGCGGTACTGACCGGAAGTCGCACGACGACACAAGCGCCCCCGTCCTTCAGGTTATAGGCGCGAATGGTGCCGCCGTGTTCCTCCACGATGCGCTTGACGATGGCGAGCCCAAGCCCGGTGCCTTTTTCCTTATGCGTGACATAAGGCTCGTACAGGCGCGCCAGCAACGCCTCCGGAAATCCCGGGCCGTTGTCCTGTACAGTCATTTCAACAAAACGGTGGTCATTTTCTCCTACCACACGGGTATTGATCCGGATCACCGGTTTGGACGTCCCGGCCAACGCGTCGCGTGAGTTGAGCAGCAGATTATGCAAGACCTGACGCAATCGCCCCGGGTCAGCCGGGATCTGCGGCAGATCGGTGTCGAGATCGAGCTTGGTGGTGACAGCACGCGCGGCCTTGCCTTTGCCGTTTTTGACCCCGCCGCGCAACGGCACGACGCCGGCACTGCTGCGCGTGTGCTTGTAGAGTTCGACCACGTCGCGTATGAGATCGTTGATGTCCACCGAGCGCGACAGCATCTGGGCCGAACGCGCGTACTCGGAAAAATCGTTGACCATGGATTTCAGTGAGTCGACCTGTTCAATGATCGTACGTGTCGCGCGCTCAAGCGTAAGGCGGTCTTCATGCGTCACCTGGCGCAGAAATTTGTGTCGGATGCGCTCGGCTGAGAGCTGGATGGGCGTTAGCGGATTCTTGATCTCATGCGCCATGCGTCGTGCCACCTCGCCCCACGCGGCGTCACGCTGTGCCTGGATGAGCGCGGTGATGTCATCGAACACCACGACATAACCGCCGCGTTTTTCCCGCCAGGAAGGCAATGATGTTCCGCGCAGCAGCAAGATGCGGCGGTGCTTGTTGATCGTGAGCTGAATCTGTGATTGCCATTCCTCCTGCCCCGCGGCGGCGGCCTGCTGCACGGCCTCGATGAGCGGCCGCAGCGAAGGGTAGTTTTCCGAGAGCCAGACGAGCGATTTGCGTTCGCCGGCACGCAGGTCGGCGCCGAGTATCTGGCCCGCCGAAGGATTGTGCGTGCGCAGGAGCAGACGCTGGTTGAAGGTGAGCACACCGGAGGAAAGGTGGCCCAGCACCGTTTCGAGATAGGCACGCTGGATTTCGGCTTCTTGCTGGCTGCGCTTGGATTGCAGCTGCGCTCGGTGAATGCGGCGCGTCATGTCGTTGAAAGATTCAACGAGGATGCCGATCTCGTCGTGACTGGTGACAGGTATCTGTTTCTGGTAATCGCCCTGCGCCACGGCATTCGTGGCTTCGGCGAGTTCTCGGATGGGGGCTGCGAGGCGCCGCGCGAAGAAGATCGCCGCCCACACCGCGATCAAGAGTGTCAGTAGTGCGATCAGGGACAGCGTCAGGGTGAAGCCGAACTTGAGCGGCCCGCGCAGGTACACGAGTTTCTCGTATTCGGCAAACGCTGACTGTACCGACTCGCCAAGTTTGGCGTAGCGCGGCGGCAGCGCCTGCAGTACCTGCAGCACGCGGATTGGCGCGCCGACATCTCGCCCCTGCACCGGTACCACCACGCGCAACCGCAGGCCGGACTTACTGATGGCGTCGAGGTTGGCGTAAGTCAGGCCCTGGCGCACCTGGGCGATCATGGCATCGCTTGGTCGGGCCGGCACCAGCGTGCCGGCCTCAAAGTTGGCTTCGCTGCTGGAGGCCAGGATTTTACGGTCCTGGGTGTAAAGGGTGAGCTCGGTGATGTTGTATTGTTCCCGCAGCGCGTTCAGCAGTGACAGCTCGGACGGCACCGTGGCGATTTTCCGCCGCACCGGCAGGGTCTCCAGTTCTATGGCGATCTCCTGGGCGTTTTTCACCAAATCCTGCCGCTGCGCGTCGAGCGCGGCGCGCCCGAGCAGCAGGGCGTCATCGAGCGCGCGCTCGATACGCACGTCGAACCAGTTGTCGATGCCGCGATTCAACGCTTGAATGGAAAAATAGAACACTACCGACACCGGCACCACCGCTAGGACCACGAACATGATCAGCAGTCGCAAGGTCAGGCGCGTGCCGATGACTCGCGCGCGGAACTGCTCCACGAAATGAAACAGATTCAGCAAGATCAGCGCGATCAGCAATACCACGCCAAGGATATTGACCAGTAGCAGCACCGAATACAGGCGCCCGAACAACGCCGAATTCTGGGCCGCCGCGTTCATCATGATGAACGCGGTGATAAGCAGCGCGGACAGCACCGCGAGTGGCGCGAAGCCGGTGACGTAGCGAGTGACGATGCGGTTTAGGGCGTTACTTTCCATGACGTCCAGCCACTGTTGAGATGCCAGGTGAAAGAGGTGTAGGCGACCGGCCGCAGGGGCGTGGGCAGTGCCTCAATGTCGAGGCTGACACGGACATCCACGGAATGTTCATGCTCCGTGACCGCATGTTCCAGGGGCAGCGTAACACCGTTGAGCGAACCCAACTGTTTCAACGCCTCTGTCAGTGTTAACAGGCTTTCGCCCACTTCGGCCTCGGGCACCAAGGTGTTGACCAAATATTGGCCGGACAGGGCGTGATACTGGATTCGCCGATGCAGCGACCAGGTGGCGATTTTGGGATTCCACAGGAAACGACGTTCGCGATGAAGTTGAATATCGATCACGACCTCGAGCGGAATTCCCTTGGAAAGCGCCTCTTCCACTTTCGTGTTAAGCGCCAGCTCAAGATTGCCGTTAATCACGAGCGCCTGCTTGACGAACCGGGGATTCACCTCGGCCACTTTGAAATCGGCTCCGGCGTCGCTGAAACAGACGAGCACAAGTATGGCCGTGATCCATCGTTGCCAGGACATCGTCGGTGTTCTAGAAGTTTCTCGGACCAGTAAGTCGCGCGTCCCCACATTTCTCCTTGCGCCATCCCGGGCGCTTTTCTCATCGTTTTTTACACAGTCTTGCATAATAAAATCCATCCATTCCGGCCTCGCCCGGCAGAATCTGCCATCCCACGACCCGCCCCCGTCCCGCGTCCAGTGACAGGGCTTCTTCCATGGCATCGGGATGACGCACGAGAAAAGCCGTCATCTGGTTTTCGTTTTCGACCGGAAGGATCGAGCAGGTTACGTATAGAAGCTTACCTCCGGGTTTGAGCAAGGGCCACAGTCCCTCGAGAATCCGCTCCTGGGCGGCAACGAGCCGTGGTATATCCTCGGGCTGCCGGCGCAGCTTGATATCTGGGTGACGGCGTATGACGCCCGTGGCGGAACAGGGTACGTCGGCGAGTATCCGGTCGAACGGGCGGCCATCCCACCAGTTCGTGGGGTTCGCGGCATCACCGGTGATGACATTCGCCGCCAATCCAAGACGCGCCAAATTCTCCTTAATCAATTCCACACGCGTCGCTTCCCGGTCGAGTGCCACCAATTCGCCCAATCCACTGGGGTGTTCGAGTAAATGCCCGGTCTTGCCGCCCGGCGCCGCGCAGGCATCGAGCACGCGTTCACCGGCCTGTGCGTCGAGCAGTGGCGCGGCGAACTGCGCCGCCGCATCCTGCACCGACACCTCGCCCTCGGTGAAACCAGGCAACTTGTTCACCGCCATGGGGGAATCCAACACCACGGCCGTTTCGCTGAAAGGGTGTGCGGTTGCCGCGAAGCCGGCTTGAGCCAGACAGGCCAGATACTTCTTGCGTGACTGGCGCAGTCGGTTGACGCGCAACACCATCGGTGGGCGCTCATTGTTGGCCATCAGAATGGATGCCCAGTTTTCGGACCAATGATGCCGGATTTCTCCGAGTAGCCAATCCGGATGGCTGAAAGCCGCCGCCGGATTTGCGGCGACTGTTGCCCGCGCCCGCGCCTCCTCGCGCAGGAAAGCGCGCAGGCAGGCATTAAGTAAATTTTTTGCCCAGGGTTTTTTCAGCGCCTCTGTGGCTTCCACCGTTTCCTTGACGGCCGCATGTCGGGCCACGCGCATGTGTATCAACTGGTAGAGACCGATCAGCAGCAGTGCGTACACATCCTGGTCTTTCTGCTTGAGTGGTTTGACTAGGAACAACGCGGCGATAGCGGCAAGCTGGTTGAACCAGCGCAAGGCGCCGTAGCTCATTTCCTGGATTAGCGTGGCATCGCGTGCTTGTGCGTGCGGCAAGGCGCCGAGTGTTTCGGTGAGCACGGTATCCAGATAGCGCGAGCGAATGAAGACCGCTTCCACCACTCGTGCCGCGGCGGCGCGCGGATTATTGCGTCGGCTTGATGGCTTCGATCTCGGACCGGAAGAATGACTACCCATCGGCATATTCAAGTGAATTCATGCCGCCGCAATAATCGAAAACTCTTATGATTTTCGCTATTGACCCGGCGCGCTTAGCGGTTAGTGAAGTTTTTCGTTTCATCACCCAGCCGTTCGCCGACGGCCAGTTCGTGGCCATTCAGAAAATCTGCGGCCGCGAGGATTTTCCCTCCCTCTGCCTGAAGTCGTGTGAGCGTAAGCACGCCTTCACCGGTTTGCACGCGAATGCCGGCGGCATCAGTCTGCACGACGTTCCCCGGTGTGCCATGGGAGTGGCGTGTCTCCAGCGGTCCCACCTCCCACGCTCGTAATGTTTTTCCGCGCCAAGTGGTGCTGGCCACCGGCCAGGGATTGAATGCGCGTATTTTGCAATGCAATACGGCGGCAGGAAGGGACCAGTCGAGTGAAGATTCCTCCTTACTCAGTTTTCTCGCATAACTGGCTCGCGAGGCGTCCTGGGCTTGGGCCGTGATATCGCCCCGGGCCAGGCGGGCGAGTGTGTCCACCAGGGTTTCGGCCCCGAGCCGTCCCAGACGGTCGTGCAGCGTCTGCGCGTTATCAGTTTCCTGAATCGGTGTCCGCGTCTGCGCCAGCACCGGCCCGGTGTCGAGGCCGGCTTCCATCTGCATGATGCTCACCCCGGTTTCGTTGTCACCGGCCTCGATGGCACGCGGGATAGGCGCAGCACCGCGCCAACGCGGCAACAGTGAGGCATGCACGTTGATGCAACCGAAGCGAGGAATGGCAAGTACCGTGGATGGCAGCAGCAGACCATAGGCAATGACAATCAGCGCTTCCGGAGCGTCGGCGCGCAGCCGTGTTTCCTCGCCGGCGATTTTTTCCGGCTGACGGATTTCAAGGCCGTGGGTTTGCGCGTATTGCTTTACAGCGCTGGCGGCGAGCTTACGCCCGCGTCCGGCGGGTCGATCCGGTTGGGTATAGACAGCGCGAATGACATGGCCGGCGCGCCGTAGCGAATCGAGCGCGGGCACGGCGAAGGCGGGCGTTCCGGCGAAGATTAGATTCACGCGGTGGCTCCACCAATCGCCAATCGTTCGCTGCCGCCGCGCTCAGAAGAGAACGGTTTTGGCATGATGGCGGTGATTATATTTTTAAACGCGTCCTGCCCGAGGCCGCGGCGGTTGACTCGCGTCCGATCGCGGCTTCGCTCTTCGGGGATTTTGCACCCTGTTCGCGCCCGCGTTTCTCCAGTTTCTTGCGGATGCGCGTCTGTTTCAGACGCGAGAGGTAGTCTACGAAGACCTTGCCTTCGAGATGATCGATCTCGTGTTGGAGGCAAGTGGCAAGCAGATCCTCGGCTTCGATCTCGATGACCTCGCCATCGCGATTCAGGGCGCGCACGCGGATTCGCCGGGCACGCGTCACGGGTTCGTAGATGCCGGGCACAGACAGGCAGCCTTCCTCGAGTTCCTGTTCTCCTTCCCGAGAAAGGATTTCCGGATTGATAAACACCTGCAGCTGATCCCGGGTCGGGGAAATGTCAATGACGATGATGCGCCAAGGCTCATTGATCTGGACCGCCGCGAGACCGATCCCGGGTGCCTGGTACATGGTCTCGGCCATATCGTCCAACAGCCGGCGAATGTTGTCGTTGACCAGTGGTACTGGCTTGGCCTGGCGACGCAGACGCGGGTCGGGAAAGTGAAGAATCTGACGAATGCTCATGATAATTTGATCAGCTGGAATCCGATTTACTTCCTGTCAAACAGGGTTATCATCATTTTCGATACCACTGAATAACAAGGAATTTTAGCCTAATATCTGCCTTGGCGTTGCGCCCAAGCATGGACTACACTCAAAACGTCATCAGATTACACGGAAAAAGGACGAATGTCGCCTAAACCTCTGCTGGGATCCGGATTATACCTTTTTATTATTGCGCTGTTCCTGACGTCTCCCGGTATCCGGGCGGACGTCGTTCAGCTCAAGCCCGATCATCCCGAGCGTTACACTGTGGTCAAGGGCGACACCTTGTGGGACATCTCGACGCGTTTTCTCAAGAGCCCGTGGCACTGGCCACAAATCTGGAAAATCAACCAGGAAATCAAGAATCCCCATCTGATCTATCCAGGCGACGTGGTGGTGCTGCGCTGGGTGGACGGCAAGCCAGTACTTTCCGTGGAACGCAAGGAAACGGGACTGCCGTCCCTCCCTGAGCCCGCTCCGGCACCGGTGGTGGAGCGACGTATCGATGACCGCACGGTAAAGCTTTCCCCGAAAACGTATAGCGCTCCGCTCGAATCCGCCATTCCCACCATTCCGCCAAACACCATTGTTCCGTTTCTGACGAAGCCGTTGGCAGTAGAGGAAGGTGCACTCGAGCAGGCCGGATATATCACGACCGGGCTCGATGACCGTATTGCGCTTGGCGACAGCAGCCAGTTCTATGCCCGTGGTCTGAAAGGTGACGGCACGGAGTATTACCAGATTTTCCGTCCGGGCAAGCCGATCCGCCACCCCGATACCGGCGAGCTGCTGGCCTACGAGGCTTTGTATCTGGGTGACGCCAAACTTCTCGAACCGGGCGATCCAAGCAAACTGGTGGTGACTGCCGTCAAACAGGAAATTATTCCCACTGACCGCTTACTGGTGTCCCCGAAAAAGGCCTCGTTGCCCTATTACTATCCGCATCCTCCGAAGACGCGGGTGGAGGGCCGGGTGGTCTCGGCGCTGAACTCGGTGGCCGAAATTGGACCTAAAACGGTCATAGGCATTTCGCTTGGCAAACGTGATGGCATCGATGAGGGTGCCGTCCTGCGTGTCATGCGCCATGTGGGTACTCATCGTGATCCCGTGACACGCGATTATTACAAGTTACCGGACGAAGAGTCAGCACTGATCCTGGTATTTCGTACTTACGAGAAAATCAGCTACGCGCTCGTCATGACAGCGACGCGCCCGGTAAATTTGCTGGACGCGGTCATCACACCCTAGACGTAAGTAATCTAACCTGGGGTAAACTGCGCGCCATGAATGGCGCGCGCTCTTCAATGTTGTCTCGTGAAACCCTGGCGATGTGGTTCACGTTGCGTCGCCTGCCCGGGGTGGGTGGTCGCACACAGCGAGATCTGTTCGAGCACTTTGGATCCCTCGAGAATATTTTTTCCGCCAGTCGTGGACAGCTCGACAAAGTACTGGCAGGGAAAAGCGCCGCCATCGAGGCCCTGCTCGACGGCCCGCACTCTCAGAACTTGCAACACGAGTTTGACTGGCTTGGCCAGACGAATCATCACCTGCTGACTTGGACGGATTCTGATTATCCTCCGTTACTGCGCGAAATCCCCGATCCGCCATTAATGGTGTACGTCATCGGTCACCGGGAGGTCCTCTCCCATCCGCAAATCGCCATCGTTGGCAGTCGTAATCCCAGCCCTATGGGGCGGGAAAACGCCCAGGCCTTTGCCCGGAGCCTGGCCGGGGCGGGACTCACGATCACCAGCGGTCTGGCGCTGGGTGTGGATGGCGCGGCCCATCGTGGCGCGCTCGCCGCCGGTGGAAAGACCATCGCCGTAACCGGAACCGGGCTGGATCGCGTTTACCCGGCACGGCACCGCGATCTGGCGCACGAGATTATCGAGCACGGGGCGCTCATCTCAGAATTTCCACTGGGCACCCCGCCATTGCCGGAGAATTTTCCCATCCGCAACCGCCTCATCAGTGGCCTGTCACTCGGCACGCTCGTGGTGGAAGCGGCGCTCCAGAGCGGTTCGCTTATCACTGCACGGTTGGCTACCGAACAGGGACGCGAGGTATTCGCCATCCCGGGTTCGATTCATGCGCCGCAGGCGCGCGGATGTCATGCGCTCATTCGCCAAGGCGCGAAACTTGTGGAAACGGCGCAGGACGTTCTCGAGGAGCTGGGACCGCTGGCCAACGTGACGCGTTATCTCGTGCCGGAAAAGGAGGCAATGCCAACGTCACTCAATCCTCCGATGACGGCGTTGTTGAAACAAATCGGTCATGATCCGGTCAGTATCGATGCGCTCATTGAGCGCAGCGGATTGACGGCAGATGCTGTTTCCTCCATGCTGTTACAAATGGAGCTAAGCGGACTCGTGGCGAGCTGTCCAGGTGGTAAGGTTCAAAGGATATCCTGATGAGACGAAAGCCGGGCGAAAACGACTGATGAAAGAAAATGTTTTCGATGTGCTGATGTATTTGTTCGAAAACTACATGGATGAAGGCACCGATTTCCAACCCGATCAGGAATCGCTCACCAACGAACTGACGCAGGCCGGGTTTCAGCGCGGCGAAATCCGCAAAGCATTTTCTTGGCTGGATGGCCTTTCCTCCTTGCGCGATCCACGTCCGGGAAAGTCGCCGACGCCGGGATCGGCGGCCATACGTCATTACACGCCCAAGGAGCAGGAGCGGCTCGACGAAGACTGCCGCGGTTATCTGCATTTCATGGAAGCCA